>JAFEBR010001138.1 GCA_018242565.1 Planctomycetota bacterium
CCGGGACCAGCGGACGCCCCACCTGGGTGGCCAGTTGCGGATCGAGACGCTGGTAGCCGATGCCGCGCCGCACACCCCGCACGAGGGTCCCGCCTCGTTTTTTGAGCATCCCCAGAATATCCAGCGGCGGTGCAATGGCTACCAGGAAGTCGAGATTCGCGGCCCGCAACGAAGTCAGCAGCGACAGCAGCCCGCCATAGCTGACACCCAGCAACCCCACGCGGCGCCCCGCCTGCTGCAGCGACAGAATGACGCGCCACAAATCGAGCACCGCCTGCCGGATCACCGCCAGTTGATGTCCCAGATCGCCCCCGACGATCAACTGGCCGGGGCGATACCCCCGCGGCGTGCGTCGGAAGTTGAACGGAGAATCGACCGCGACCACATCGACCCCCCGCGGGTTGAGCACGGTGGCCAGGCGCCGGAACCAGCGCGTGCCCAGTTGCACGATGCCATCCACGCCCACCAGCGTCACGCCGCGATCGGCCGCCTGGGTTTGCCAGTGCCGGCACCACACCCGGTTATTGTCGCTCCAGCGGGTCGTCGTCTCGCTGGGAAACGAGCAATCCCAGACGGTGCTTTCCGACGTCTGCCGCACACAGGTGCGCTCGGCCATCAGGTCGACCGGGGCCGGCACCGGCGCGTAGAACTCGGCCAGATCTCCGCTGAACAGGGCCGGAAAGCCTTCCGGCCGCGGGCCCCGCACCGGCGCGTGCCGTCGAAACCACAGGTACCGGTGCAACAGCAGGTTGGCCAGTGCCTCATCGACGAATTGCGCAGTCAGGGAACGGAGCATTACTGGCTGGCGGACAACTGCAGCGTCCGCAATTCCCGCGGAACCTGGAAGTGGACATTCTCTTCGCGGACCGTGACCTCTTCGACCTCGGCTCCGTACGTCTGTTTCAGGTATTCGACGCACTCCTGAACGACAACTTCCGGAGCACTGGCCCCCGCGGTAATCAGCACCGCCGAGACGCCGGTAAACCACTCGGGCCGCAACTCGGCGACACCGTCAATCAGATAGGCGGGTTTCCCCTGCTGGGTGGCCAGTTCCCGCAGCCGCTGGCTGTTGGAACTGTTCTGGCTGCCCAGCACGATGACCAGATCGACCCCCGGCGTCAGCGCACTGACCGCTTCCTGCCGATTCGTGGTCGCGTAACAGATGTCTTCTTTCGTCGGCCCGATGATCTCGGGAAACCGCTGCTGCAACCGCGAAATGACCCGGTTGGCCTCACTGACGCTCAACGTGGTTTGTGTCAGGTAGGCGAGCCTGGTGTTCGGCGGGACCTGCAATCGATCGACATCTTCAGGAGAATCGACGAGTGAGATCTTGCCGGGCGCTTCGCCCATCGTGCCAATGACTTCGTCGTGCCCCTCGTGCCCGATCAGAATGATGTGGAACCCGTCGCGCGAGAACCGGACCGCCTCCAGATGCACCTTCGTCACCAGCGGGCAGGTCGCATCGATCGTCCGCAGTCGCCGTCGCTGCGCCAACTCGCGAATCTGCGGCGACACGCCATGGGCGCTGTACAGCAGGATCGAACCTTCGGGCACGTCTTCGATCGCATCGACAAACGTGACCCCCTGCCGGGTGAACCGCTCGACCACGTATTTATTGTGGACGATCTCATGGTACACGTAGATACCGGTCCCGCAGATCTTCAGCGCCTGATCCAGGCACTCGATCGCCATGTTGACGCCGGCACAAAAGCCACGGGGATTCGCAAGCAGAACTTTCATAGTTCCTCGTTGGTCATGAATCTCAGGAGTCGGCGGCAGACCGCCACCGTCTGGTCAGCCGGCCGATTCGGGCGGATTGTAGCAGATCGAGGAATCCCGGCGGTATCCCATGCGCGGACGTTTTCCCGCGAACCCGGGCGGCGGTTCTGGCCTCTGGATCTGACCGTCCGCAAAGCAGGTCCCACGTGATCGTCGGTGCGGGCGGAACACCCCACGACTTGAGGAACTCCACGTCCCTCTTTCATAATGCGGGCGGGGATTTCCGCACTGATGCGGAGAATCGCCCAGCGCCACGACGTCGGGACACGCTACCGGGAGAAACTGTAATGGACGAAAAGGCACGACGCCGTCGCGACCGGTTGATCGATGAGGCCCAGGGATACCGGATGCTGGGAATGTACGACAACGCGCTGGAATCGCTCGACCGCATTCCGGCCGCCGACCGCGATGAATTCTCCGTCCTGTTCTTGCGGGGCGATCTGCTCCGCAGTGTCGAGCGACACGCCGAGGCGCTGGAGGTGCTGCACCGCGCCTTCGAGCAGCAACCAGCCGACGTCGACCTCTTGATGGCGCTGGCCTGGTGTTATAAGCGGACCGATCAACTTCCCCGGGCCATCACCGCGATGGAACAGGCATACCAGATTGCCCCCAAAGAACCGGTCGTGCTCTACAACCTGTCGTGCTACTGGTCACTGGCGGGTGATAAGATGCAGTGCCTGTCGTGGCTCGGTCGGGCGCTCCGCATGAGTTCTGAATTGCTCAGCCTGATCGACTCGGAAACCGACTTCGACTCGTTGCGGCACGATCCCGACTTTGTGAAACTCGTGAACCTGGCCAAAGGGACGAAAACCTGAAGCCCGCCGCCCTCGCTCACGACACGCACCGCGTTGCATCGACATTTCTTGATTCGTATAGTGCACGGGCAGGCTGGCGCTGGCTGGCATTCACATCACGTGCCCGGCATCTGGCCTGCACCGGCCCACTGGCACCATTTTGAGGATTCACCGATGCTGCATTTCCCCCGCCTGACTCTCGTTTTTCCGGTCGCCCTGCTGTTGCTGTCGGCGACGGTTCATGCCGAGAACTGGCCGGGGTGGCGCGGGCCGCGAGGCGATGGATCGAGTCTCGAAGAAGGCGTTCCCACCCGCTGGAGCAGCACCGAAAACGTCGCCTGGAAGGTGGCCGTCCCCTACATCGGGCATGCCTCGCCCGTCATCTGGAACGACCACCTGTTTCTCGTCGGCACCGATCTGCAGAAAGCCGACCGCAACCTGTCGGCCTTCGATCGCAAAACAGGCAAGCTGCTCTGGAACCGGACGGTGGTGAACTCACCCCTCGAAGGCAAACATCGCCTCAACAGTTTTGCGTCGAGCACGCCGGTGACCGATGGCAAATCGGTCTTTGTCAGCTTCCTCGACCACGGTCAGATGTGTATCGCCGCGTATGACTTCGCCGGCAACGAGCAGTGGACCGTAAGGCCCGGCATCTTCTCGAGCGTACACGGGTACTGCAGTTCGCCGATTCTGTTCGAGGACAAGATCATCATCAACGGCGACCACGATGGGGACGCCTACCTCGTCGCTCTGGAGCAGGCGACAGGCCGCACCGTCTGGAAAACGCCCCGCGAAAACCGAACCCGCAGTTACTGCACGCCGATCATCCGCGACATCGACGGACGAACGCAGATGGTCCTGTCGGGCAGCAAATGCGTCGCCAGCTACGATCCGCGGACTGGCTTACGGCACTGGATCATCGACGGCCCGACCGAACAGTTCGTGGCCTCGCTGGTTTACAGTCATGACCGACTGTTCGTGACGGGAGGCTTTCCGGAACATCACGTCCTGTCGATTGACCCGCATGGCACAGGCAACGTCACCAAAACGCACGTCGGCTGGCACCACACCGGCAAACTCGCCTCATACGTCCCGTCTCCCATCGTACTCGGCGATTACTTCTTGATCGTCTCGGACGATGAGCTGGCCACCTGCCTGGATGCGAAGTCCGGGAAAGAACAATGGCAAAAGAAGCTCAGCCGACATTCGAGCGCTTCGCTCGTGTCGGCTGGCGGCCTTGTCTATTTCCTCGACGACTTTGGAGTGACCCAGGTCATCAAGCCCGGTCCCAGCTTTGACGTCGTCGCGGTGAATCGCCTGCTGGATGAAGCCGAAGGCCAGCAGGAAGCCGACCTGTGCTCGGCCTCGCCCGCGATCAGTCAGGGACAGCTCTTCATTCGCTCGGACAAGTTCCTGTTCTGTATCGGCGATACGAAACGGGCAGCCGGGGGGAAATAACCCGGCCGCACACGCTCACAGGATTTCCAGCGTCGGCATCGAGGGAGTTTCCAGCAGCGACTTCGCGATTTGAATGGCGGTCTGTTCGCAGACATTCATGAGCGGGCCGCGCGATGTACTGCCGGCGTCGAACGAAGCCGCGATCTGCCCGGCGTCGCCGTTGACGCGAATCTGAGCGTCGATCGGAATTTCGCCCAGGAACGGCACTCCCATTTCGGCCGCTTTCTGTCGCGCTCCGCCGCGCCCGAAGACATCACCCGACATGTTCTCGACAATGCCCAGCACGGGAATCTTGACCTTCCGGAACATATTGATCGCTTTGACGGCATCCAGCAGCGCGAGTTGCTGCGGTGTACAGACCACAACGGCCCCGGCCAGTCCCAGCAGTTGCGACAACGTCAGGGCAATGTCCCCCGTTCCCGGCGGCAGGTCGATGATCAGGTAATCGAGATCTCCCCACGCGGTCTCAGCCAGGAATTGCCGGATCGTGCCGTGCAGGATCGGCCCGCGGACGATGACCGGTTCGTCGGGCGCGACCAGGAACCCGATCGACATGACCTTCAACCCGTTGGCATCAATCGGCTGGATCCGCCGAATCGTCTGGCCATCGGGACCTTTTTGCTCCACGATTTCGGGACGCTGGTTGACGCCCAGCAGGTGCGGCACGCTGGGACCATAAATGTCGGCGTCCATCAGACCGACTTTGGCACCGGCGAGTTGCAGTCCCACGGCGATCGAAGTAGCCACGGTGCTCTTGCCGACGCCCCCTTTACCGCTGCCGACCGCAATGACGTTTTTCGCCCGCAGTCCAATGGCGCCGCCGGTCTCTTTCCCTTTGACCTTGGCGTGAAACTGCACTTCGACCGGCCCGATGTTCTCGAATTTGCCAGCCAGCACAGCCCGAATTGACTCGGCCAGGCGCTCCCGACGGGGGTAGGCGGGGGTGGGGAGTTCGATCGTAACGGTGGCGGAGTTGTTCGCACCCAGCACCACGTTTTCGACCATATCCAGATCGACCAGCGACCGGCCGATTTCCGGGTCATTGACCTGTCGCAAAGCGTCGCGAAACTGAGCTTCCGTAATCGTTGTATTACTCATTCGAGCCAAAACCTCGAGGATGTTACGTGGCGTGAAACGGTTGAGAGAGCGCAAATTCTGGCAAGGCCGCAGCGGGAAAACAAGGGGCTCGCGACCCCGCCGGCAATTCCAGAAAATCGGGTTCAGTCGGGTCCGAACCTGCGCGACTCGCCGACTGTCTGAATTGTTATCGGGACCTGTTTTTTGGCAAGTCGTACAGGCGGAATGACCACGAGCGCTGGGGAACTGTGCGGAATTCGCTCAACCGGAATGGTCACCAGTCGCAGATCTGCATCGTAATCGCCCGGGTCGGGCAGATGGCGTCGCAGATCGAACAGTTGATGCAGGTCTGCGGCGACAGCAGCACTTCGGTCTGGCGGGCCACGGTCAGGCATTCGACGGGGCAGATGCGGACACAATCTCCACACACCGTGCACAAACGCGAGTCAATCACCGGCAGGAGTTGTCGAGGCACAATCGTTACCGCAGCCAAAGGCGCATTTGCAGGCATGCCACACGAGCAACACGCCCATTCACTTCAGTTTTCCCAGGCTCTTCAGCATCGCCCGTTCCAGTTGGTTCAGATCGTCGCCAAAGGCCGCACGGAATTCGGCGAACCGTTCTTCGGGCGAATCGGCAACCAGCGGGGGCTTGGCCGCCAGAGTGTTCAGATACTTCACATAGGCTTCTTTTTTGGTGCGGATCAGGAAGTAACTCAAGACCCACGCCTCGGCATAAGCATCGGCCGATTGTTCGCTGTCATTAAAACGGGCGTCCGACATGATCAGGGTTTTCAGTGAATCAGGACGGCGACGCCCTGAGGACAGAAAATCGCGGAACTGGCCGAGTCGTTCGGTATTCACGGCCCCCGCGGTTTTCCAGCCCGACTTATTGGACAAATCGGGCGTCTCGAAGTACATGGCCATGCCTTCGACCAGCCACAACGGGTTGTCGGCGAAACGCGTGTGCAGGCCACTGTTGAAGGCAATCTGGTGTGTTGCCTCGTGCACAATCGTGGCGATGTTGTACGGAATCGCTGCGACCTGCTTGTCGATGTCGGCATCACCAATCGGGCTGGCGTCGGCCGCGGTCAGGTCATACAGCACCATCCGATTAGTGGCGATCGAGAAATACCCCTTGGCGGTCGCCGCGTCGGCACCGGCATCCTGGGTGGCAAACCGGGCGAACTCTTTTTCCGACGCGAACACCAGGGCAATCAGCGGAAACTCGGGTTCCGCCAGCTTCATTCCCCGCTGCTTCCAGTGATTGTGAAACGAGGTATACAGCCGTTCGAACAACGCCCCGCACCATTGCGCGTATTTCCGGCGGGCACTCGTACAAATGACATAATGCCTGGTCGTCAGCACGTCGAACCCGGCCCCTAGTTCCGTTTTCAACTGCTTACCCAACGCGGCCGACGTTAACGGTGTGAAGGTTTCTCCCGTGCTGTCGCGCGCGGCCAGTTGTGGCTTGTCGATCGTCCAGAGCCGACCGTCCTGCCCGATCACCAACAGACCGCCATCCTCGGCTTCCGTCAGCACCTTGCCGAGCACATCGCGTTCAGGCCCCTCGGCAGGGCGCCAGCGAAACCGCTCAAGCGGTGCCGCCGTGGATTCACCGGCGGGATTTCGGGGCGGATCAGCACGCGTTTCGGCCGCGAACACCAGACACAGCACGGCGATCAACAGGCAGTGGTACGGGCGATCCATGCTCGTATTATGACTTGTCCCCCCGGCCAGCGGAATGGACATCGCGCCACCCCGCACATTGGACACGCGCTGTTGAGTTCCTGCGGGGGCATTCCGGAAAAACTTCGTTTTTCGACAATTCGTCTTGACCATCATCTACCGCAGTAGTACGATTCTCCTACTTCGGTAGTAGACAGTCGGTCACGGAAGGAACAGACCTCCATGAGCAACAAATCCCAGTTGGCGTCGCTGCAACTGGCCATCATGCGCATCCTCTGGCAGAAAGAGGCCGCGACGGTCAGCGAAGTCCGCGACACATTAGCGGCCGAGGGGCGCGAACTCGCGTACACCACGGTGGCGACGATGCTCGCGAAAATGGAACGCAAAGGTCAGGTCGGGCATCGTGCCGGTGCCAAGGCGTTCGTCTACTTCCCCGCCCTGCCCCAAGAACAAGTCAGCCGCACGATGGTCAACGACCTCGCCGAACGCCTGTTTGGCGGCGACATCACCCTGATGGTCAGTCACCTGCTCGATGGTTGCGAACTGTCGGTTGACGAACTGGCCCGGTTGAAAGCGCTCATCCGCAAGAAAGAACAGGAGGACCGCCATGCCCGATAGTCTGCTCGCGTGCTGCGCACTCATTCTGTCCTGGGTCACCAATTACCTTCTGCACTCCACGGTGTTAATGACCACCGTGTGGGGCTGGTTACGGTTCCAGACTTCGGCCAGTCATCGCCTGCGGGAAGTGCTGTGGAAAACCGCGCTGGTCGGAGGTCTCGCGACCGCCTCGGCCCAGATGCTGTTAGTTCCCGCCGGATCTTTCGGCAGTGTGACCTGGATGCTGCCGCTGGTGCAGACCGCACTGGTAGAACAATCGCCGGCCACTCCGTCTGAATCCACCGTGGTTTCAGACGAACATACGGAACCGGATGTGAACGACTCTTCGGACGATGCGCTCTTGTCAGCCAGCCACGAAGAGGTCGAATTCCTGGTCATGACGCGGCCGCATAAACAGGAAGCCCAGTCCCTTTCGCCCTCCCTCGAAATCAGTTCCCTGTCGGATACCAGGAGCGACAGCTCACGCCCACTTGCCGCCGCGACGGTCAGCCAACCGACATCTGGATCCATTCCTGCGGCCACAGTGCTGTTCGTTCTGGGATTACTGGCGATCGGTGCGGGCCTGGCTCGTTCCATCTGGCAGTCGGCACTCCTGTCGCGAAAACTGGCCGGTTGTGAAATCATCCACGAAGGAACGGCTCGCGACCTGCTCGACGAACTCTGCCGGTTTGTGCCTCGCACACCGGAAGTCCAATTGCTGACAACCCCGGAAGATTCCGAACCGGCGGCACTGGGCGTGCGAAAATGGACCATCGTTCTGCCGGAGCGCGCGCTGTTGGAATTATCCGAAGACGAACTGCGCTCGCTGCTGGCCCATGAGTTGGCCCACCTCGTCCGGGGTGACGCCGTCTGGCTCGCCATCAGCCGCTGGATCTGTACCTGCCTGGCGTTTCAACCGCTCAACCACCTGGCGCGACGGGAATGGCAGCGAGCCGCGGAGTTCCTGTGCGACCAATGGGCCGTCCATCGAACACGGAATCCACTGGCACTGGCGCGCTGCCTGACGGAAGTCGCCGGCTGGCGCCTGGCAGCCCACCTGCCTGCCGCCGCCCTGGCCGCCACCGGCCGGAAGTCGGGTTTGGTCGATCGCATTGAATCACTTCTCAGACCGATCGCCGAGATCGAAACGACCGATGAGAACTCAACCGGCCTGCGAGCCATCGTGGGGGGCTGTTGCGGTCTCGTACTGCTGGCAGTGCTGGCGCCACGTGTGACCGTCATTGCCTCTGCGGGCGAATTTCTGGCTGAACCTGACATCGAACTCGCGGACGCCGCATTCGAGGTTTCTGACCTGGAGTTGCAGGACCTGCTCGACTCCACGCCGGAAGAACTGATCGCCAAGATCGAACCCGCCGAGAGTCCGGAGCCCCTCGAAGACGATCACCCGGTGGCGATTCCCGTTCAGGGGCAACAGTCAGTTTCGATTCTGGAGACGAAACGTCTAGCGTTATCGCAGGCCCAAGAACTCACGACGGCCTTGGCGGCCCTGCATCGCGACCTCGATGCGGCGGAATCGGAACTGGCGGAATTGCAACCGCTGCTGACCGAGGCGGGGAACTCTGCGATCGCCACGAAAGTGGCGACGCGACTGCAGCAGGAAATTCAACGTTTGCGACAGCAACGCGATCTGCTGCGGGTGAAAGCCAAGTCTGTGCGTTAATTGACCCGTTTGTCTTTTGAATCTGCAGGCCCACGCGCGGGCCATCTCAATTCTTCATCTGATCGGAGTCCAACATGTTAAAGTCGATGAGTACTGGTTTCACGTGCCTGGTTATCGCCACGCTGGGTGTAGCTATCAGTCGCGGGCAGGACGAACCCCAGACGGCGACCGTCACGGCGGAAGTGGCGGGGGCAGCCGAGGGTCAGGCCATCGTCGTCGGTGTGGAAGCCAACGGTGAACAGCCTGAGGTCCAGAACGTTGAAGCGGAAATCGTGATTGTCGGCGGGAGCGAAGCCGGCGCAGGCGAAAAGCTCCCGGGCGAAGACAATAGGCTGTATCGGATCGGCAAAAAGCCCATCAACCTGAAAATCATCCGCAAGGAAGGCGAAGGCCTGGTCGTCACCGGTGAAGTCGTGACCAGCGACGGCAATGTCGTCACCGAAAACGTCGAAGGCGACGCGCCAGCAATTCGCCGAAAGGTGGTGTCGCTGCCGACCGGGGCCGCTCTCGACCCGAAAGTCCGCGAGACACTGGAAAAACTCAAGGCGTCATTGCAGGTTGAGATTGAACGACTGGCCAAAGAGGGCCAGCAGGAATTGGCCACCCAGAAAAAACAGGCACTGGAAGCCCTCGACCGACTGCTCTCGAACAAGGTCATCGAACAGGCTCATCGGCAGATGATTACTGTGACCGAGGTTGTGAAGAACGAAGAGATTGAAAAAGAAATTGCCGCTTTGAAGGATCAACTGGCCGCCACCCTCGACAAGCTGAAAGCTCAAACGGATGCCGCGGTTGCCCAGGAATTGCAGGCTCAGAGCAAGGAACTCGAAGCCCGGATGGCACAGGCGAAGAGTCGGCTCGAAGCGGCCCTGAAACAACGCCAGACGCGGACGATCAAAGTCGTGCCTGGCAACCCCATCAATGTTCAGGGTGCTCTGGACCGCTTCACCGGCACCGTGAACGTCGAAGGACGCCCGCTGAGTCGGGAACAACTGGCCATCGTGCATGCGGCGCATGCCAAATCTCATGCCTTGCGGCAACAGGCCGAAGCCCTGCAACAAGCGTCGCGACGCCTCAAAGAGGCCGGCTTGCATGACCAGGCACTCAATCTCGCCGAGCAATCCGAGAAACTTCGCGACCAGGCCGCGGCGGCCGAAAAGCACGAGGCCGAACACGCGGCCCGCATTCAACACGGCTTCGTCTTCGCGACCGCCGGAGAGGGAGGCCCAGAATTGCATAAATCCATCAAGGAACTGCAGGAACAGGTCCAACTGCTCCGCAAGGAAGTCGCGGAACTTCGCGAGATCCTGCAACAGAAACGTTGAGCTTTGGCAAACACGATTCTTCGGCCGCTGCGTTCACGGCGTACCTGACGGGAAAGAGTGCTGCGAGCGCGGCGGCCTGTTTTTTTCTGTGACCAGCGGGCAGATCCTGCCTGTCAGGCTACAATACCTGACATGCAGCCTGCCTGTCTGATCATCGGTTGTGGATATCTGGGCCAACGCGTCGCCGCCGCCAGGGTCTCGCAAGGCTGGCGTGTTTACGCACTCACGCGATCAACAGACCGTGCACTGGAATTCCAGGCCGCCGGAATCGTCCCGCTGCTTGGCGATGTTACGCAGGCTGACTCTCTACCAGATTTTCCCGCGGTCGACACACTGCTCTACGCCGTGGGACTCGACCGCCGAACGGGCCATTCCCAGCGCGACGTTTACGTCGAGGGACTGAACCATGTGCTGCCGCTGCTGAGCGGAAGGACGCAGCGAGCCATCTATATCTCGAGCACGAGCGTCTATGGGCAGAACGACGGCACCTGGGTGGATGAAGCTTCAGAATGCACGCCCACCTCTGCCAACGGACAAGTCTGCCTGGAAGCCGAGCGTTTGTTCCAGCAGTATTTGCCTCAGGCCAACATTCTGCGACTGTCGGGCATTTATGGCCCCGGGCGACTGATTGCCCGCATCGACGCACTCCGTGCCGGAACCTCGCCGGGGGGCAACCCTGATGCCTGGCTCAATCTGATCCACATCGCCGATGCGACCCGCGCCGTCCTGGCCTGCGATCAAAGCAGTGCCGCCGGGACCACGTATCTGATTTCTGACAACGAACCAGTACGCAGGCGAGACTTCTATTCCCGGTTGGCCGAACAAATCGGTGCCCCGCCCCCCTTCCCCGAGAGTGGCATCGTTGCCGCTCCCACCAGCGACGCACTGGAATTGAACAAACGCTGCCGCAACCGCCGCATGCGTGAAGAGTTGGGGGTCCAACTGCAATTCCCTGACTTTCGCAGCGGCCTGCCCGACGCCCTGAGCAAACCACCGGCAGCGAATTGACCGTCATCGCGGCGGATCAACAGGAACTCGCACGGGCAAAACGCAGACTGCCTGGTTCAAATCGCGACCCACGTTCAGTACCTCGGTCCTTTTCCCTTTCATGGGTCTCCAACCGCAGGGCCCCGATTTCCGCGGGCGGTGTTTGATTTCGCCCCGCAAATGGCCGAGACCTTGGCTGCCGTGCCAGACGCAGCGCCTCACGATACAATTCCACCATGCCACTGAATTTTCTGCTGACAAACGACGACGGAATCGACGCGGCCGGCCTCGCGGCACTGCGAACGGCCGCACTGCCGTTGGGTCAACCCTGGGTCGTCGCCCCGGAACATTGTCATTCCGGTTGCGGTCATCAAGTGACGACGCACAACCCCATCCGCTTCTCACAGCAAGCGCACGACACCTTCACCACCAATGGCACCCCCGCCGATTGCGTGCGGGTGGCACTCGATCGCCTGGAGACTCCGATGGACTGGGTCCTCTCGGGGATCAACCACGGCGGGAATCTGGGAGCCGACTTGTACATGTCGGGCACGGTGGCCGCGGTCCGCGAAGGAGTGCTGCATGGCAAACCGGGAATCGCCGTTTCGCATTATCACCGGAAAGGGGTCGATCCCCTCGATTGGAATCGGGCGATCCAGTGGCTGACCCCCATTCTAGGACTGCTGATTGGCCGTCCCTGGCAGCCCGGAACATTCTGGAACGTCAACCTGCCGCACCGGCCCAGCGACAGCCCGACTCCTGAAATCATCGAATGCCCGGTCGACCCTTCACCGCTGCCCGTCAGCTTCCTGGCTGAGGGGAATCAACTGGTTTACAACGGCAACTACCACGCCCGTCCCCGGCACCCTGGGACTGACATCGACAACTGTTTCAGCGGTCGAATTTCGATTTCACTTGTCCGCTTATTCTAAAGGTCACGACCAGTCGCTGTTGCTGACAACGACACCCCCACAGAACCTCGAACGGCTTTGAACACTGGAAAAAACCGATAGCCTGTCGCGACGACGGCGACCATCTCTGCCCCGATCGAACCGTTCTCGGGCGACTGGTTGACTCTCGGAAATCGATCCTGCTACAAGGGTTATATGGCGAGTATCACAATACAGGTCCTGGAGGGCTTTGAACGCGGCAAGATTTTTTCTGAGCTGCCCACCCCCGTCACGATTGGACGTGAAGAAGATAATACGATCCAGCTCAACGACGAGCGGGTCAGCCGTTTCCACGTGAAGATCCAGGAAGACGCCGGCAACTTGATCCTGACCGATCTCGAAAGCACCAACGGGACACGCATCAACGGACATCCCGTCCAGATGCACGTGTTACGGTTTGGAGATCATCTGGCCATTGGCCGTTCCATTCTGCTGTTCGGCAGTCCCGAAGAAATCGCCAGTCAGCACGGCCCTGTGAGCACCGATTTCGAACAACGCGAAGTTTCGCCTGACCGAGGTCAGGCGGGTTTTCATACGGTGCAGCATTCCGATGACAGCCACGATCGGGACTTCGGTCCTGCCGATGATGACTTCCGCGAGTTATTTCCTGGCGGCCCACCCCCGATTCCCGGTGATTTACGGATCGGACAGACGGCCCAACTCTCGGACCTGCTGGCGTATTTCCACGATGAACTGGCACAATTCGTCAACGCGGCACAGGAAAACCGCCATGACGAATCGAGTTCCATGCGCGTGGAGCGCGATGACTGGCAGCGGTTGCTGAAGCTGGAAATGCAACTGGCCCGATACCTTCGCGAGATCGCCGATCCGCAGCGCTGAACCGAGTCGAGGTCGATTGAACACCCCCTGGCTGGACTCGTGCCGCGTTCCTCGTAGCGCCGTCGGGTTGGCGCTTGTTGTCGGCATCGTCAGTGGCTACTACGCCACACTCCCCCTGCACCATACCGATCTCTGGGGACACCTCGCCTACGGGCGACTCATCGCGGCCACACGTCAGTTACCAGCTACCGAACCGTTCATTCGGCTGTCGCGCGATAAGCCACTGGTCGATACCGCCTGGCTGTCACAAATTGTGGGATTCGAGATTCAGGCCATGGGCGGCTTGCCCGGCCTGCAAGCCCTGCACGGATTGTCCATCGGCGTGTGCTTTCTACTCCTCGCCTGGCGGGGCTATTCGCAGACACGCAGTGCAGCAGCCACGTTGATGGGGCTGGCGGTTTTCGAACTCCTCAACTGGTATCAGTTCCAAATTATCCGCCCCCAACTGGGCGGACTCGTTTGTTTTGTATTCATCCTGTTTGTTTTGACTTCCGACCGCTGGAGGACCGCGCAGGTCGTAATGACTCCCGCGACGATCACACTCTGGGCCAACCTGCATGGATCATTCATCATCGGGTGGGTGCTTTTGCTCAGCACGGCGATCGGTGCAGGTCTGGATCAGTTCCGGCGACCGAGCGAACGCTCTGCAATGCCCGACCAAGCGGCATTTTTCCGCCTGCTGCTGACAACCGTGCTGGCCGGCCTGGCGCCACTGATCAATCCCTATGGGTTTCGCCTGTACGCGGAAGTTCTGGCGATCTCCCGCCATCCCAATCTGCGCGACCTCATTGAATGGCAGCAACTGAATCTGCAGACGAATCAGGGGCGTTTTTTCGTGGCGGCCGCGCTGACCTTGTGTGCGACCACGATTCTGGCACAGCGCCCGCTTCGTGCCCGTGAAATCACCCCTCTGGCCGTTTTCGGATTACTCAGCCTGTGGTCGGCACGTCTGCTGATCTGGTGGACTCCGCTGGCAGCGCTGGCGTTGATGGGGAATATCCAGGCGATTGTGTTGAGGTTTTTTCCGGCAGCGAGCGTCTCCTCGCCCGGGCCTCGACGACTGCGCTGGACCATGTGTGCCGCACTCGTCCTGGTATTGGGGACCGGGGGAGCGAACACGCTTTTCCGGTCCAGGGGGATCGTGCAGGACGAGAACGCGACGGCGCTGGGTGCAGAAACACCTCGGGGCGCGGCCGCCTGGCTTGTCGAGCACCCGCCGCACGGGCCGATCTTCAACACCTACGAGTGGGGCGATTATCTCGTCTGGGCAGGACCGCCCGATTTGCAGGTGTTCGTCACCTCACACGCGCACCTGGTACCGGCGTCGGTCTGGCGAGATTATTTAACCGCGGCTTACGCCCGGACAGGCTGGAATCAGGTGTTCGATCGCTACGGAATCACGACGATTGTCGTCGATCGCGCTGAGCGCGGGCGTTTGATTCGAGAACTCGAGCGATCGCCCGTCTGGGAAACCCGCTACGAAGATGCGCAATCAGTCATTTTCTCGCGGCACGAAAGCCCCAGCCCATAAGGCTGCGAACAACCCCGGGCCGGCCCGAAAACACGATTCTGCAGAACCGTCGATCGGTTGCATCCACGATATCTGGGACGACTTCGATTTCCCCCGGACGGCTCATTGAAAATCTCGTGACTGCCGATCAATGACTCGAGACGAATCTGTCGGTCACGCGTGCGACGCACTTGAAATTCAAATTCCAGGCAGAGAACAAGAGTTGCCGACGAGTAAAATTTGCCATATACTTTGATGGACTAGCTCTTTTGCGTCCTGGGAGGCGTTGATCCGTGCCCGAGTTGCCCCCGATTCTGGTATACGGCGGGAAAAGTGAACAGGCAGAGTCGCTGAGTGCGGCGCTCGCAGCCCATTTTTCCCCGGTCCGCGCCGAGGATATGGAAGATGCTCTCCGAGAACTTCGTGGCCGGGAATTCTCGGGAGTCTGCCTGCTCAACTGCCAGACAGCACAATTCTGCGACGCGTCCCTCTTTCCCCAGGCGGGCGGAATTCTGGCGCAACTGCCCGACGGACTGGCCGTCCTCGATGTGTCGCTGAAAATCTTGTGGACCAATCGCCGGTTCGATGAATTGACCGGCAAAACCGAATCGCCCATCGGTGCCGAGTTCTACAGCGTCTTTGGTGCCCCGGAGATTCTGGGTCCCGATCTGAGTCCGTTTCATACCGCGTTGGGCACGGCGACCCAGTCGCGCAGCACACTGCGTCTGGGAGAGAAAACCTACTTTCAGGTGCATGCTAATCCGGTAACCTCGGCCGAGTGCCGAGTGCCGAAACACCTGGTGGTTTCGGTCCGCGACGTTTCCACAGAAATCCTGCAGCAGCAGAAGCTGAACGCGATCTACCAGGCGGGCCTGGAACTAGGCGATCTGTCCCCGGCCGAGATGGCCGAAATGACCGTTCAAGACCGGGTCGAACTCGTGAAGTCCCGGATCATTCACTACACGAAAGACCTGCTGGAATACGAAACGGTAGAGATTCGCCTGCTCGACAAGGCGACCTCGCGCCTGGAACCTTTATTGACCGTCGGCATGGTCCCCGAAGCGGCCAATCGCGAACTGTTTGCCCTCCCGACCGATAATGGGGTGACCGGTTTCGTCGCCTCATCGGGCAAGAGTTATCTGTGCGAGGACACCCAGAACGACCCCCTGTATCTCATCGGCGCCGCCGGTGCTCGCAGTTCTCTGACGGTTCCCTTGATGCAGCATGATCAGGTGCTGGGAACATTCAACGTCGAAAGCACACGCCCCGGCGCATTCAACGAGAAAGACCTGCAATTCCTGGAACTGTTCGGCCGCGAAGTCGCCGTCGCCCTCAACACCCTCGAACTGCTGGCCGCCGAAAAGTACTGTGCGACCAATGAGAACGTCGAGAAGATTCTGCGTGAGGTTGCCAATCCCGTCGATGAAATCCTGAACGATACCGCCTGGATTCTGGAACGATTCATCGGCCATGATCCCATGGTGGGTGAACGTCTGCAGCGGATCCTCAAACACACCCGCGACATTCGGGCCGAGATCTATAAGGTGGGCGAGGCCAACGTTCCGCTGGGAGCCAATGCGCCGGTTCAGACCCGCGCGCTGCGTCCAAAACTGAGAGGCAAACGGATTCTCGTCGCCGACAATGATGAACTCGTTCGCCGAGCCGCGCACGAACTCCTGGGAAAACAGGGCTGCGAAGTGGAAACGGCCCACAACGGCCAGGAAGCGCTGCTGATGGTGCGCAGCTTTCAGTACGATGTGGTGCTGGTCGACATCCGTCTGCCCGACATGAGTGGCTACGAGTGCTTCTGCCAGGTGCAAGACTGTCAGACGGGCCTGCCAGTGATCTTGATGACCGGCTTCGGTTACGACCCCGGCCACTCGATCGTCAAAGCCCGGCAAAGGGGCCTGAAATCGGTCCTCTTCAAGCCTTTTCGCGTCGAGCAATTACTCGACGAAGTCGAAAAAAACCTGTACGGGGCCAGCATCGTCAATCAGGGCGAAGACGCCGGCTCCACAGCGGCGGCGAACCAGCCCACCGCCTGATGCCGCACCCCTCGCGGGCTGATCAGCATCCCAAACAAGTTCACGGGCATTCCTGCGGCGCTCACGGACCGACCTGCGCCCGCGCTCGCCGCAGGTCATGCGAGAACCGATCGCACACCGTCGTCAGCGAGACGCCACCGCCGCAAACAATGGCAGCAGGCCATTCAGATTGGGCAATTCGTCGAGCTTCCAGCAGAGATCGAGAATCTGGCGTTGCTGTGCGGCCGACAGCCGACCTGTGGCCATCCGCAGGAACTTGGCTTCCACCTCGGCGTCGGTCATCGGATTCTGATCGTGGCCTCGCGGAAACTCATTCTCGGCTACGACCTTCCGACCATCATTCAGCGTGACTTCCAGTCGATTGGGAATCCCACGCGGATACCGGGCGGTCAGGGCGCTATCGCGGTGAATCTTGATCCTGGCCACCAGCGCGAGCAGGCTTTCATCCCGCAACCGGGTATCGCTGAACGATTCGAGCGTCACATCACCATCGACGAGCGCGACCGCCGTGCAATAGGGCAAGCTGTGATCGGCCGTTTCCCGGGTTTTGGGGCGCCATTTTTCGGGATCCTTCCCGATGATGTCGACGGCAGCATCGAACGAGTAGATATCCAGCGATTTGACCTGTGATGCATCGACACCCTGCTGACGCAATTCCAGGGCCGCATGGATCGCACTCTGCGAATGGTATTCGGCGGGCCAGAACTTGATCGACGTCTTCTTAATCATGAAGTCGTGGTCGCCTGCGACCTCCCCCCCGAGTTTTTCAGGCTGGAACTCACCCGAGACCTGTTTGAAGAAGCCCATTTCCCCTTCGAAAATCGGGGCCGGACCGGTCAATCCTTCCGCCGCCAGCAGGGCAGCGAAAACTCCGTTACGAGAGGCATTGGCAAATGCGCACCCCTTCCATTCCGAGAGTTCGCCGGCGCGAGTCTGACGCAGCGTCACATTGGGCGTCCCGGCGAGGTTCAACGCCTGCAGAATCTGCCCCTCGTTCAGCCCCATCAGTTTCGCCGCGGCCGCCGCGGTGGAAAAAGCGCCATACGTCACATGATCCCAGCCGTGCTTGCGAATGCTGGCCGCATCACAGAAGCGACACTGGATTTCGTAAGCCAGCACAGTCGCCGTAATGATCTCACGGCCTGAGCACCCGGATGCTTCACCGGCCGCCAAAACTGCGGCCAGGTTGTCGCTGGGGTGTGCCGGTTCCAGCGACAGGTAGGTGTCATTGAAGTCCAGATACCGAAATAACACGCCATTGCAGAAGGCAGCCAGAGCGGGGAAGGTCTTGCGTTCTCCCCCCAGGAATGTCGCCGCGGGATCCGAAGTCACTTTGCGACAAATCGCCCGGGCCACGTTCGGAGCATCCGCATCCCAGGCCCCCAGCGCACAGGCGAACGAATCGATCAGCCGACGACGGACTTCGTGGACCGTTTTGGTATCCAGTCGTTCAAACGTCAGGTGAGCGGCATAGCTGGCCAATCGCTCAGCCAGATTTTGTCGGGGGGAGTTCGTGGAGGACGCGGCGTGCGTGGCGGTGGTCATGTGGCTCTAAAGGGTAAGCAGAATTGATTCGTGCCGATTTATCGCCCCACGGCGATCGCCGTGGCGGTAGCGTAGGACCGGCAGTGAGAAATCGTGATGAGGACTTCGCAGATACCGGCCTGTTCGGCGATTTCGCGAGCGCCCCCCCGCAGAATGACTGAAGGTTGGCCGCTGCGGCTGGTGCAAACTTCGATGTCGCGCCAGCCCACGCCTCGGCTCCAGCCGGTTCCCAGGGTTTTCATCACCGCTTCTTTGGCGGCCCAGCGGCCGGCAAAATGCTGGGTGTACTCTTTCCGGCGCTGGCAGTATTGGACTTCGTCCTCGGTAAACACTCGATTCAAAAACACTTCGCCATGCCGTTCGATCATCTGACCGATACGCAGCACTTCGATGATGTCGGTGCCCACGCCGATAATCAGCGTTCCCGCACCATTGCGTTTTGATGACTCTGAGGACTCGTCCATAGTCAGGGATCGTAACGAGAAATACCGGGATCCGCCAAGCAAGCGGCCCGCGATCGGGAAGTTGGTTTCAGCGTCGTCACCATGGTGCTCGGGCCCACGCAGGACACCGCCGCCGATTAATGGGCCTCGTCTGAAACTGGTGCCGAGCGCCGCAGCCCTGCGATTGCCAGAAACGTTCCGAGTGCGCTCCCCAGCAGGATTTCCGCCCCCCAGACGATTTCCGGCCAATAACCGGTCGTCAGCGGACGGTTTTTCAGCCGTTCCATGCGACTGACCAGGTAACCATGAAATTCCAGCCGTCGCTCGCGAAGTGACTCGCGTTCATCGAACTCCGCCAGCCGTTGCAGTCGCTCCCGGCGGGCCTCCGGAGTTTCATTCTCGGGTTCCTGTGCTAACGCATCACGCACAGCCAGCGCGATCGGATCGTTTCGCAGGCCCTGCCATTTCTCGCGCAAGTGTTCGGCACGATCCTGGTGGTGTTTCCAGGCCCCCAGCAACTCGGCAATCAGAAGTCCTGTGAACACGACCGGCACCAGAAATCTGCGGCCCGAAATCTCGAGAGCTTGCCCGAATCGGCCCCAGCCCCAACCTGCCACGGCCCCCAAACCAATCGTCAGGACTCCGGGAAACTTGATTCCATCCGGCAAGTGGGCCGCCGCAACGAAGGCAAAAGCCACGCCCACAGCCCCGATCACCAGCCATTGCCGCAATCGGGGCGGGCCTGCCGTCGGCGGTCCCTGAGGAGGATCTTCGGCCACCATGTTTCACCGTTTGCGAGGCACAAACCCCACGGCCTGACGCGCCCGATCGAGCACTTCCTGGCCCTTTTCTCGTGCGCGGCGAGCGCCTTCACGAAGAATGTCTTTCACGGTGGCGGGATCGGCCGCCAGTTTCTCACGACGTTCGCGAGCCGCCGCAAAATGGTCTCGCGCCTGTTCAAACAAGGCCTGCTTCGCTTCGCCATATCCCATGCCACCCGCCCGGTAGCGCTCGGCCAGAGCCGACTGCTGCTCGGGGGAAGCGAACAATTTGTAGAGCGTGAAGATGTGGCAGGCGTCCGGATCTTTGGCGGCTTCGACCGGTTGCGAATCGGTCTTGATGGACATGATCTTTTTGCGCAGTGGCTTTTCGGCTTCGAACAGTTCAATCGTGTTGCCGTAGCTTTTCGACATCTTTTCGCCGTCGGTCCCCGGGACTTTGGCAGTTTCATCGAGAACCCGGGCGTTGGGGAGCACAAACACCTCCCCATACTGATGATTGAACTTCAGCGCCAGATCACGGGTGACTTCCAGGTGCTGCACCTGATCCAGTCCGACCGGCACCACATCGCTGTCATAAAGCAGAATGTCGGCCGCCATCAGCACCGGGTACGTAAACAGCCCCGCGTCAGCCGGCAACCCCTTGGCGATCTTGTCTTTATAGGCATGGCATTTTTCCAGCAACCCCATCGGCGTGACTGTCATCAGCATCCAGGTGAGCTCAGTCACTTCCGGAACATCCGACTGCAGAAACAAGGTCGCATGGCTGGGGTCCAGTCCCAACGCCAGCAGATCGAGGGCCGCTTCCAGGCTCAGTTGCTGTAAAAGCTGCGGATCGCGGACCGTGGTCAGGGCATGCAGGTCGGCGATGAAGTAGTACGCCTGTTCGTTTTGCTGCAGGGCGATGTACTGGCGAATCGCGCCGAAATAATTGCCCCAGTGAAAGCGTCCTGTGGGTTGAATCCCCGAGAGTACCTTTGTCATTCAGCCATTCGCTTTCAGCGTACCGATAATGTCCTGCACACTCGTGCAACCTGCGCCAGCGAGCGCGGCGTCGAGTTCATCCACAATTTTGCCCGCCAGCGTCGGATTGTAGAAATTCGCCGTCCCGATTTGAACGGCCGTCGCCCCCGCCACGAGAAACTCCAGCACGTCATCAACCGAGGAAATGCCCCCCACGGCGACCACGGGGATCTGCACTTTCTGGGCAACCTGCCAGACCATTCGCAGCACAATCGGCTTGATGGCCGGGCCGCTCAACCCGCCAATATTGTTCCCCAGAATCGGCTTACGGCGACGCCAGTCAATCGCCATGCCCTGAAACGTGTTCGCAATGGTGACGGCGTCGGCCCCGGCCTCGGCGGCCGCCTGGGCAATTACTCGAATATCAGTCACGTTGGGGGTCAGCTTCGCCAGAATCGGCAAGCGACAGACCTCTCGCACGCCCCGGACAACCCCCGCCGTCTTTTCCGGATCGACGCCGAAATCGACGCCGCCTGAAACATTCGGGCACGAGATATTGAGTTCAATCGCCGCCAGACCAGGGCATGTATCCAGGCGTTCCGCCATCCGCATGAATTCGTCGCTGCTGTGGCCGGCGATATTGGCGACGATCTTGGTCCCCAGACTCGTCAAGTAGGGCACATGCTTGGAAACAAATACGTCAATTCCGTCGTTATCCAGGCCAATGGAATTCAACAGCCCCGAGGAGGTTTCCACAGTTCGTGGCGGAGGATTCCCTTTGCGCTCGTTCAAGGTGATCGTCTTGGGAACGATGCCTCCCAGACGGTCAAACGGAACGAAAGCCGTCATCTCCCGGGCATAACCAAAGGTGCCCGAAGCAACCAGAATGGGATTGGCGAGTTCGAGTCGCCGCAGTTTGACGTTGAGAGTGGGCACGAAGAATCGTCAATTCGAGTCAGGATTGGAAATTCGACCCGTTATCGTAACCGGCGCAACACCACGTCGCAATGAATAGACACACCGTAAACATCGTTGCCACATCGACTTTGGTTTTTTCCGTGCATCGGCGGCGTTTTCAAAACTCGACTCAAACTTAGCGCCCCAAACGGTCGAATATATCCAACAGGAGAAAGCAATTTATTCCACCTGTAACACCCTTGAGCACACTCGCAGAATGACTGTAAAGAACCGCCATCACGGACGACACCCGATTCCCGTTGAACGCCATCTGCGTCGCATTGTCCGCGACCCCCGGCAGGCGGATGCAGAATTCGCCGAATCGCATCTCCAGATCGCACGGCTGTTTCTGTCTTACGGGAAAACCGAAGTGGCCCGCAAACGACTCAATCGCGTGCTGGACAAGTTCGGCAATACACCCGCCGCAACCGAGTCGCGCAAACTTTTGACAAGTATCGAAGTCAGCTCAACCGCGGCTCACGCCAAAAAGTCGCACCGTTCGGTCGAAACCGGCCGTCGCCAATAGCTTCCCACCGGAACTGAACCTGACGCTGTAAACCGTGTTGCGATGAGCCGCCACGCGCGCCAGTTCGGTCCGATCAGCGACGTTCCAGATTCGAACCGTTCCCGTGCCGTCGCCGCCCGCGAGCCATTCTCCGTCGGGCGAGAATCCCAGCGAACGAATGCGTGCCGCGCCGCTTTCAAAGGAATCGGCCGTCTCACCGCTCAGCGTCCAAATTCGGATGCGACCCTCCATGTCGGCTGAAGCCAGCAGTTTCGCGCGCGGTGAAAAATCGACCGCCTCGATACTTGCGTTGTGTCCGCTGAGCACATGCACCTGTTTTCGCTCTTCGACATCCCAGATCCGTACCGTTCGATCGTTCCCGCCGGATGCCACGAGTGACGTGTCCGGCGAGACAGCGACTGCGAGTACACTCCCCTCGTGACCCGACAGTACGCCGCGACTGCTGGCCAGATCGGCATCCCACAGTCGCACCACTTTGTCGAAGCCCCCCGATGCCACCAGCGTTCCACGCGGTGCGGCGGCGGCACACGTGAGGTAATCCTGATGCCCCGCGATGGTGGATTTGAGCACACCGTCCGCAGACCACACCTTCAGATTACGATCCAGGCTGGCTGTCACGATGCGACCGTCGGCCAGATAGCCGACATACGCCACACCATCCCCATGCCCTTTCAACGTACCCACGTGCTCTCGCGACTCGACGTTCCAGAGCTTGACGGTGTTATCCAGACTCGCTGAGGCCAACTGCTTGCCGTCGCTCGAAAACGCGGCCCAGTACACGGCGTTATTGTGGGTGAATTGAGCGAGGGAATTCAATTCGATGTTGGTCGCAGTCATTTCGTGCAACTCCGCCCTGCCGGGAACAACAAACGACAGGCCACGCTCGCGGCAGCCAGCCATCTGTACCGCCTGGTCACTGCCAACAGACTTCGGTCAAAGACGAAGTCGCAGAATCCAGATTCCGGCTGCCGAACTCGCTGCGCGTGGCGTCAACATAGTCAATCCGCCACGGTGTCTGTCAGCGATTGATCATAGCCGGTTGTTTTCCACGCCGAAACAGGTGGCACCTGTCCCCCGAGCAACGGAATTCAACCAATGCGCCGCATCGTCCAGACCGTGAACCCGGACGTACCAATCACGGCACACAACAGGATCGTCGTTTTCCAGACGAGCCCGCGATGGTCTTCGGGAGTTCCTGACAGGTGATAGGCAGCACGCCGCCGGGGAGGAATATCCCCCATCAATTCGCGCCGGCCGCGAAGCCAGTTCACACACGATAATCCCAGGCTGGCGTGAATCCTGCCTGTGGCACCCGTCAGGGTGCGATTCGACACAACCTGCGGACTGCCGATCACCACCATGAGGGGGGACGGGTCGCGTTCGTCGGGGCGTTCAATGGCGGCGGCCATTGCCACCGGACCATCCAAGTCTCGGGCACCGCCGGGCGTGGGGGACGCTGTCCCCACCGGGTCCCCTTCGGCCCAGGCGCGTGGCGCCGCCTGCGAAACCAGTACCGGAGTCATGCGAACGGGGCGCTGGCCGGGCATTGCAGAAAGTCGCAGACAGCGACAGCCGGCGATATACACCGGCGCGGTATTCAACGAACGCACCAGTGGATGATCCACCGTCGCCGGTAATGCGGCCGCGACCGCTTCGACCTGCCCGGCGAAATTCTGCGAATAGACCCGTTCGTCGCCCAGTCGCACCCCATGGCGCTCACACAAACTCTCCAGTCCGGTCGGCACCGGACGTTTCTGTCGCGAATCGAAGTGGTAATCTGCCAGAAACAAAACGCGACCGCCCTGCCGCAGATACGTGTCGAGCAGGTCGGCCTCGGCGGACTCCCAGGGGACTTCACCACCGGCCACAATCACCAGGCTGGCGTCATGCGGCACCCGCTGTGCCCCCCGCAGATCGAGCGACTCGACACGACAGTCGAACTGCGTGAGCATCTCGGCAAACAATCCCAATCCGAGCGGGCTGTCGGGAGCCTGATCCGCAATCGACAATTCTCCGTGACCGGTCGTCACGTAGATAACTGCGGGTTTCCTACCCGAATTCAGCCGAGTCAACGCTGCGGTGAAGGCCTGTTCTCCCAGAAAATCGATGTCCGGCGCCCCATTTTTTTCTGTGGCCCGGAACTCCACCAGATCACGAGTCGTTAAGACCTCATGCTCGCCGGCGACGGCCCGCGCGATTACGACACAGGGAGCCAGCACGTCGGGAAATCGTTCCTGCCAACTGCGGCCGGCAGGGCTGTCGACAGGATCCAGTTCCTGAACATGCAGCAGAGGTTGCTGCTTCTGGCAGATGTCCAGAAATTCTCGCAACATGACCGCGGCGTTCCGAAACGACTGCTCCCCGGCCGTGCGAGGCGATTTGGGAGCCAGAATGATCACATCGACCGGTTCCTTCAGAGCTTCCAGAACATTTCCCGTCTGCGGCGCCAAGGTGTATGAGCGCCGTTGTGTCAGATCGATCTGCGATGGGAACAGCAGCCGAGCCAGAGAATTCAAAATCACGAGCACGGTCAGCAGGCCGGCGGTACGCCACAGGATGCGCCAGCGCCACCCGCGCTGCAGAGTGCCCGCCTGGGGCTGTCCTGTCGCTCCAGTGTGTCCAGCAGGAACACCAGGATGCGGTTCTTCGGTCAGCATTTCGGCACTCGGGCGAACCATGGATTCAGGCCACTTGATTTCTACGACACAATGCCGCCGTGCCCGCCAGGAACACGGCACACGCCGAAACATGGCCGGCCATCAATTGCGGCTCCAGAGTTCCCCGACTGAACCGCTCCAGATGTGCCCAGCACGAGAGGGACTCGACAATGGCAATCTGCTCGACCGAGAAATTCCACGACGCCAGCACACGCGGGGCCAGCGCCAGAAGCAGGATCCACCCCATGGAACCCGCCGCCAATATGGCCGCGGAGACGGGACTGCGACACAGGCTGGAGCACAAGACACCCACGGCTACGAAAGTCGCCCCCACGACGGCCAGCCCGGCACAGCCCCCCCAGAGGATACCGACGTCGAAATCCAGCCCCGGACTTTCAAACCACGGGATCCCATGCCAGTCGGTCATCCGACCACTCCAGAATCGCAGCACCACCAGGTCATAAACCCAGGGAGACAGTGCCAGCATCAGTTCCAACCAAATCGCGGCGAACTTCCCCACGACCACCGCCAGCGGTGAGGTGCGTGCGGTCAGCAGTTGCTCCCAGGTCCCGCGCCGACGTTCTTCAGCGATCGAGTTCATGGTCAGTAACGGCACGAGCAGAGTGCATTCACCGATCAGAAACACGTTGGGCCCGAGAAACTGTGCGAGCGGATCATCCGCTTGACGCAGCACCAGGGCCGCCCCTGGTGACAGCAGAGTCACCAGCCAGGAGAACCCCCACGCCGCAACCAGCGCTGCCGCCAGTAACAGCCCATACGATGCGGGCCGTAAGAGAAATGATCGCAATTCCCAGATCAGAATGGTCCATGCGGAGTTCAGGAACTGCCCCAGAGCTTCCGCCGCCCGAACGAAGGCCCGTGGCCTTGGGGACGACTTCGTGCTGTGAACGGGCAACGCTGTGGGACTTTCCCCCGTCAGCGGCCTGTCGAGCCTGCGCACTTGGTTCGGTTGTGTCTCGGGCAGATGCGTGCTGAGAGTCTCGTCCGCGACCTGGGCCTTGACGCTTTGGTGTGGAGACGATGTCGGCGCGGGTCGGGATGTTTCCGCCTGCTCGCCCCGAGTGGCATGCCGTTTCATCAGGCGGCACCCCGCCGTTGATCACTGAGTAACGACAGGCGAACAAAATGCTCTTCCAGCGAGACTTGCGCGGAGCGCAGTTCACGCAGCGACCATCCCCGCTGAATGCAAACCTGAGCGGCCAACACGCGTGCCTCGTCCGCCGAGCAAGAGACGGCGAGCCGATGCCACCCACCAGCCGTGTGCTGCACAGCGACGGCAGTCACCGTGGGTAACTCCCCCAGGGCCGCCTGGCACTCGGCCAACGGCGCCGCCAGTTCAATTTCAAACCCCTGCTGAGCCTGCAATTCCGCCAGGCGCAGATCCGAAACGAGTCGACCACGAATCAGTACGAGAATCCGATCACACAACCCCTCGGCTTCAGCCAGCAGGTGTGTCGACAGCAAGACGATCGAACCCTGCGCGACGTCGGCGAGTAACCGTCGTGTTTCGCGGACCTGCAGGGGGTCGAGTCCGATCGTGGGCTCATCCAGCAGCAGGACGGGAGGCTGCCCCAATAACGCATCCGCCAACCCGACACGCCGACGAAATCCCAATGACAACCGGCCGATCAATCGACGACGGACCGCGGTCAACTGGCAGGCCGCCAGACAGCGGTCAATTTCGGACTGCCGAGTCCGTCGCTCCAGGCCCTTCAGTCGCGCGCGAAACGCAAGGTATTCTTCGACTCGCGATTCCTGCTGTGCCGAACCCTGCTCGGGCGAGTATCCAATCTGTCGTTGTACACCCAGCGGGTCGAGAACCGTGTCGCAACCACCAATCTGGATGCTGCCCGATGATGGCTGAAGAAACGTCGCCAGCATGCGCAAGACGGATGACTTGCCTGCGCCATTGGGACCAATCAAACCGACCAACCCGGGTTGCCTGATCTCAAAACTGACGCGATCCACGGCACGAAAGGCCCCGTAGTTCTTCGTCACATTTTGAACAACGAGCGACATCACATTCCTTCCGTGGAATTTGTTGATCTCCGGCGGGGATCATATTGTCCTACCGCCCCTCAAGCAATGTGAATCCCCGGCGGTGTGTGAATGATCCGCTTCCCCTAAGCCACTGCGAAGCCAGCCAAACGACTGACGAAATTGCGAAACGACGATCCGATACTGCGCACGGAACGCGCCGACCCGATCACGGGAACCCAATGAACGGGCCACCCGGGCAGTGCCCAGGCCGGATCGCTCGGTATAAAAGGTGATCGCCGACGAACCAGGACCGTGAAAACGGCCTCAGGAAATGGGAGGGTTGCAACCGACCAACGCTGGGGAATGGCGGGCCAAAACCAGAAATAGAAAAAGAGGCCCTTGCCAAGCTTGTACAATTCGTCGATTCACGTCGACCATCAGAAACTTGGCGCAGAAGGAGAGTGCAAACGCTCTGTCGATGCAGTGCAGAAACCGCCAGCGAACGAACACAGCGACAAGTTTGGCCCGAAATCCACCCGATAGAAAAACGGACGCCGCCCACAGGTGGGCGGCGTCTTCCGAGGTACCCTCGGCCCGAACTAGATGGGCTTCACATTCTCCGCACGCGGACCCTTGGGACCAGTTCCCGCGTTGAAGGACACTTTCTGCCCTTCCTTCAGTTGCTCAAATCGGACTCCCTCCAGATTCGACATGTGGAAAAACAGGTCCTTGCCGTTCCCGGTCGCAATGAACCCGAAACCCTTGTCGGTGAGCCGTTTGATCGTACCTTCAGCCATAATCGCCTCAATTCCTCGAAACCAAAAAAAGTGTTGTGCAGCCACAACGTGGCAACAGTATCATCGCACGAATTCTCAAAAACAGCAATACCCACACGGGCTCAGATTGCTCAGTTTTCCAAACATGATTGACAGCGGCGGACAACCCTGCTGACCTGCAGGGACCCTAAATCTTGCCAGAAAAACGACTTCCCGCGCCCCTCACAGCTCTCGCAATTCGGCCAAATCCCCCGCAAATCCTGGCAAGCCGTCGGAATTCGCGGTCAAATTGCCCGGGATTTCTGCCACCCCGGCTGTCTGGAGACCCCCAAAAAACACGGGAACAGCCCCCACTTGCCCCCTTCCAGGCAGCCAGAAAAGCCGACACTCCGAGGGGCCGGCGCGCCCCACCCACAACCGCCCGCCTGTCCCCCGAATTTCCAATGAATTCGAGCGTAGCTTGATTGTCTGCGATTCGAAAACCATCCCGTGCTTCCTGACCATCCCCCTGATCCGAACCCCAACAGTTTCCCCGTGTGAGGGGCCTTCCCGGCGGGCGGTCTCGCAGTTTCGCCCGTATCCACACCAGACCTTGAGTTGTAGAATTTCTGCGATGGGGACCGCAGGTCCGGACCGTGACCAGCAGGAAGCACACGGCCGCGATGTGGTCTCTGGTTTCCCAGTTGTCCCCCCAGGCAAAGAGCGAATCCGCGTATGACGGCTGCACGTTATCGAGTCTTACTGACAGACCGGGCCTGGCCCGACTCTTCGATTGAACGCGAGATTCTGGGTGTCGTGGGAGCCGAACTGATCGAAGCACCCGACACACGAGAATCCACGCTGCAGGCGCTGGCACGAGAGGTCGAT
The DNA here is from genome assembly GCA_018242565.1 of Planctomycetota bacterium. Taxonomy (GTDB): domain Bacteria; phylum Planctomycetota; class Planctomycetia; order Planctomycetales; family Planctomycetaceae; genus JACQFH01. The sequence goes on from JAFEBR010001138.1 coordinate 28,246, forward strand.
GCGATCGCGGCGAACTGGGCACCAGTGACGGAATCGGTCATCCGTCAGACCACGCGCTGCCAGATTATCAGCCGGACAGGAATCGGCCTCGACAACATCGCAGTCAACGTGGCCACCCAACTTGAAATTCCGGTGACCAACGTCCCCGACTATTGCGTTGGCGAAGTCGCCGATCACGCACTGGCCCTGTTGCTGGCCTGTGCCCGCAACATCACCTATTTCCACGCGCGAACCAAGCGGGGCGAATATCGCCTGCAGAACGCCCCATCCATGCGGCGGCTGGCGGGCCAGACCCTGGGATTGTTTGGGCTCGGACGCATCGGACAGGCCTTGGCCGGGATGGCCCGAGGACTGGGTTTGGTCGTGATCGCTCATACCGCTTCGGGGAACGACCACGGCGTGGGCTGCCCGATGGTCACTCGGGACGAGTTGCTGACCCGCAGCGACTTCATTTCGCTGCATGCACCGCTGACACCCGATACGCGGCATGTGTTTGGAATGGCCGCCCTGGAGCAGATGAAAAACAGTGCGTACCTCATCAACACCTCGCGGGGCGGGCTGATTGACCACGCGGCGCTGTGGCACGCACTGCAGACGAATCAGATTGCCGGCGCGGCCCTCGATGTCTTCGAACCGGAACCCCCGGACCTGTCGCACCCGCTCTTTCAGGACGAACGAGTCATCGTCACTCCGCATGCGGCTTTCGTTTCCATCGAGTCGCTCATCGAACTGCGAACTCGTGTCGCCCGCCAGATCGCCGATCGACTCTCGGGCCGTCGTCCGGAAAACGTCGTGAACCCCCAAGTGCTCGGCTGAACCCCGCCGGTTGGCCTGGCCTGCGTGGGCCGTCTTCATGATGTGTTTTTCGACCGCGGCAACCCCGTGTCTGCTCAAACCGGGAATACGCTTGTTTGGCCGTTTCACCAGCGACTAGAATACCGCGCCTCGTGTGAAACCCTGTGGATCAACAGCCTCTTCGGTGGAGCAACCATGTCTCGAAGGATTTTGTGCGTCAATGTCCTCGCTGCTGTCGTCTTGACGACAGGGTTAGATTCATTTGGGGCCGATGTGTCGGGGGCCATCAAGACGATTCGCGCCGTCGACAATGAAGGCAAGGGGAACAAAGAAGCCCTGACAGCCTGGCGGGAACTGTCTCAGGCCGAGGTCGCCGATCTGCCGAAAATCCTGGCCGGGTTCGACGGTGCCAACCCACTGGCCATGAATTATCTGCGGAGTGCCGTCGAAACGATCGTCGATCGCTCGACCGCCGCGGGGGGCAAATTGCCGGCGACGGAACTCGAGAAGTTCCTGTTCGACACGAAACACGACCCCAAGGCCCGCCGTTTGACTTTTGAGCTTCTCGCCAAGGTCGATCCTCAGGCGCCCGATCGCATCATTCCCAAGATGATCAACGACCCCAGCGTCGAACTCCGCCGCGACGCGGTCGCGCGCCTGATCGAAGCCGGCAAGAAATTACTGGCGGCTGAGAAGCCGACCGACGAACAAAGCCAGGCAGCGCGGCAAGTGTTTGCCCAGGCCCTGGACGGGGCCCGCGATGACGATCAGGTCCAGGAAATCAAGAAGCAACTGGAAGGACTGGGACAATCGGTCGACCTGCCCAGCCACTTTGGTTTTCTGCTCGGCTGGAAACTGGTCGCCCCCTTCGACAACACCGACAAGAAGGGGCTCAACATCGCCTATCCGCCGGAAAAGCAACTCGATCTGAAGGCTACCTACCAGGGTAAAGAAGACAAAGAGATTCAATGGGTGGAGCACACGACCACCGACGAATACGGCATTGTGGACCTCGCCAAAGTCCTCAGCCCGTTTAAGGGGGCCGTGGCTTATGCGGTCACCGAATTTCAGAGCCCGACGGAACTTCCCGTGGAATTCCGGTTGGGGACCCCGAACTCCTGGAAAGTCTGGTTGAATGGCGACCTGCTGTTCGGTCGTGAAGAATATCACCGCGGTATGACCATCGATCAGTACCGCATGAAGGGGACCCTGAAGGCAGGAAAGAACACGATTCTGATCAAGGTCTGCCAGAACGAACAGACGGAAGAGTGGGCCCAGCGCTGGGCATTCCAGTTACGCGTCTGCGACGCCACCGGCACCGCGATCCTCTCGGCGGATCGTACGAAAAAGACTGCCAAGCCGGGCCAGAGCACCGGCAGCGATTGAGCCGTTGTCTGACCTCTGTCCATTCGCTGATTCCTGCATTGTTCCCCAGCCTTCTTCTGATCGTACCCAGCATTTGACGCTGCCGCGTCATCCACACGGAGATGAACACCATGCCGCGAGCCTTTTTAATCACCTTCGGGTTGCTGGCCACCCTGTGTTGCGCCGGTGCCGATTGGCCACAATTCCGCGGAGCCGATTCGTCAGGCGTCGCCAATGATCGCCAGGTCCCCACCACCATTGGCGATCGTATCGCCTGGTCAGCCGAGCTCCCGGGCCGCGGACTGTCTGGTCCGATTGTCGTGGGCGAGCGATTGTTTCTGACCGCCAGCAGCGGTTACCAGCAGGATCGTCTGCACCTGTTGTGCTTCAATGTGCAGACCGGCAAGAAACTCTGGGAGCGGGAATTCTGGGCCACCGGCCGGACTCTCTGCCACCCGAAAATGTGTAATGCCACCCCCACCTCGGCGAGTGATGGCAAACGCTTTTTCGCGTTCTTCTCGAGCAACGACGTCATTTGCGTCGATCTCGATGGCAACCTGCAGTGGATGCGGGGCATGACCTATGACTACCCCAACGCCAGCAACAGTATCGGCATGGCCTCGTCGCTGGCCATCGCCGGCGACACCCTGATTGTGCCGGTCGAAAACATGAGCGAATCATTCACCGCCGGCCTCGATCCGGCGACCGGCGTCAACCGCTGGAAACTCGATCGCCCGTTGATCGACAACTGGACCAGTCCGGCCGTTCTGCGCGGCAAGACCCCCGACGACGATCTCGTCATTCTCCAATCGGCGAAGGGCATTTCCGCCATCAAGCCATACACCGGATTTGAAGCCTGGCATTTCGACGAACCGGCCAATGTCCAACCCTCGGCCACCTCGGCCGGCGGGATTCTGTATGTGCCGTCGAAAGGACTGACCGCTCTCGAACCCGGCGCCAACGGCGCGGCACCACGCGTGGTCTGGCAAGCCAACCGGATCTCGCCAGCCACCCCCAGTCCAATTGTCGACGACGGCAAGGTGTACGCCATCAATGGCTCAGGAGTCTTGATCTGTGCCGACGCCAAGTCGGCCCAGGTGCTCTGGCAACTGCGGTTGCAGGTGCAGTCGGGTGAAAAGCCCTCGCGCAGCGTGTTCAGCAGCACGCCGGTCGCCGCAGGGGGACACTTATACGTCTTCAATGAAGACGGTGTCGCCATGGTGGTCAAGACCGGTGCAACAGGCGAAATCGTTTCCAGCCACGAGTTTGGCGAGACGATCTTGTGCACTCCCGCAATCGCAAATGGCGCACTCTACGTCCGCAGCGATCAACACCTCTGGAAGATTGGCAAGTAGTTTCCCCGACGGCAGGACCAACACTCGTCCGGCGTCCGGATATCACTGGGGGCGACCGGTCCGTCGGCCGTGTGCCCGTTACGTCCCGGCAATTCGCAGGCGTTCGGTCACCACCGCTCGCAGCGAGTCGCGGACTGCCCGGGACCAGGTGTCGTGCGAGGCCGGTTTCCAGCCGTCGTCTGACGGAGACTCTGCCGATGCATAAGTCTTTTTTTCAACCCGTGTAATCTGTGTGGACTATGACCAGCGCTTCCCCATCGTCGGAAACCGTGTTTGGCTCCGGCGATTATCGCTACCAGGCCGTTGCTGACTGGCCTCAGCTTCCCGCGGGCTGGTCGTTTGTCGAAGTCGTCGGAGTTGCGGTCGATTCCCGCGACCGAGTGTTTGTCTTCAATCGCGGCGAACACCCGATCATCCTTTTCGAACCCGATGGCACGTTTCGTGGCGCATGGGGTGAAGGACTCTTTAATAACCCGCACGGCATCACCATCGGGCCATCCGACGAAGTCTGGCTGACCGATTACAAAGAACACACGGTCCGCAAATTCACCGCCGATGGAAAACTGCTGATGACGCTGGGGCAAAGCAATTCCCCATCAGACACCGGCATTCAGGGCATGGATTATCGCACGATCCGTCAACCGGGGGGGCCGTTCAACATGCCCACCAACCTGGCTTTTGCCCCCTCGGGCGAATTCTACATCAGCGACGGTTACGGCAATTCACGGGTCCATAAGTTTTCCGCCGACGGGAAACTGCTGTTTTCGTGGGGCACCCCCGGCGACGGCCCGGGAGAGTTCAATCTGCCGCATGGCATCGCCGTCGATCGCCAGGGGCGGGTCTACGTTGCCGATCGAGAAAACAGCCGAATCCAGGTCTTCACACCCGATGGCAAGTTCCTGGCGGTCTGGACCGACACATCGCGTCCCATGCAGATCTATTTCGACCGCGACGACCGCGCGTTTGTGTGCGACGTCGGGTTTCGCGCCGGGTTGTTCCCCTGGCAATCCGCGCCGCCTGCCCCGATCCCGCCAGCGACCGTACGGGTGTTCGATTTGAACGGACAGGTCTTGTCCAAATTTGGTGGTGGCGACGATCCCTGCGCTCTCGGCAATTTCTATGCACCGCATGGCATCTGCGTCGACTCCACGGGCGCTATTTATGTGGGTGAAGTTACGATGTCCGCGGGAGGGTATCGGGGACTGGTCTCGGCCGATTGCCACACCCTCCAGAAATTCGTCCCCGTTCACTATAATTCGCCGGACAAAAACTGAAACAGTGCCGCCCACGGCTCCTTCGACAAGGCGGCAACTAACGAGAATTCCATGCGCATTCGAGATATTTACAAGACCGGCACGTTCGGCCTGTCGTTCGAGATCTTTCCCCCCAAGACGCCCGAGGGGGACGGTTTACTCTGGGAAAATGTGTCACGCCTGGCGGCATTTCAACCGAAATTCATCTCATGCACGTACGGTGCCGGGGGCAGTACGCGGACACGCACACTCGACCTGTGCCAGGAGATCAAGCGGCGTTTCGGAATTGGTGTGACCGCCCACTTCACCTGCCTCGGGGGCTCACTGGCGGAATTACGGGACTGGCTGACCTCGGCCGGCCAGCACGGCATCGATAACATCATGGCCCTGCGCGGCGACCCCCCTGCCGGTCAAACCGAATTCCACCGCGTCACGGGCGGCCTCGAACACGCAAACGATCTGGTCACGCTGATCCACAATGAATACCCGCATTTCGGGATCGGCGTGGCAGGCTACCCGGAAAAACACCCCGAAGCCCCGAGCCTGGAGGTCGACCTGGCCAACCTGCAGCGCAAAGTCGCCGCGGGAGGCGAGGCCGTGTACACCCAGGTCTTTTTCGACAATGAGCGGTTTCTGCGCTTTCGCGACCGTTGTGACCAACTCGGAATTCGCGTCCCGCTGGTCCCGGGAATCATGCCCATCCTGAACTATGCGCAGATCAAACGCATCACGTCCATGTGCGGTGCCTCGTTGCCGACGACCTTGTCGAGCCGACTGGAAGCCGTCCAGGATGACAAAGAGGCTCAGGCCCGCATCGGCATCGAGTTCGCGATTGAACAGTGTCGCGACCTGATCGCCCGGGGCGTACCCGGCATCCACTATTACGTACTGAACCGGTCGCAGGCCTGCGAAGCCATCCTGCAAGCCCTTGGACCGACGTCATAACCATCTTCGCGGTTTGTGAGTCATCCCAATTCCCTGTTTCATCCCCAGGAGCCACACCAGGTCCTTGAAGGCCTCGATCGGATTTTGTGTCATCGCCTGTGCCGCGGTCAGCATGTTTGCTTACAACGCCGGCTATTCCCGCGCGGCGGAACAGCAGGCCGCGCGACTGTACGAACTGCGAACCTACACCTCGCACCCCGGTCGGTTGCCCGCCCTGAATGCCCGCTTTAAGAACCACACGATGAAACTGTTCGAAAAGCACGGCATGAAGAACGGCTTGTACTGGATTCCGACCGACGAAAAACTCAAAGACAACACGCTCATCTACTTCGTTTCGCACGCGAACCAGGAAGCCGCCGACAAATCCTGGAAAGACTTCGTCAGCGATCCGGAATGGAAAGCGGTGGCCGAAGCGTCTGAAAAAGACGGCAAGATCGTCGCCAAGGTCGACCGCGTCTACATGAAACTCGTCGACTACTCTCCGGCAGACAAGAACTGATCGCCCCGCGATGCGGTCCCCGCGGTCACCGGCCAGTGCGGGTGACGACCTGAAGACCAAGTTCATTCCCCACAGAGTCCGTTGCGGGCGCTGTGGGGAATTTTTCTTTTCCGGGCCCGCTCAGGACAGCGACTGTCACTTCAACTGGTCACGCAGACGTTCGAGCAGCTGATCGCCCGGCACAGCCCGTAAAGCCTCTTCACAGATCTTGAGTGCCTTATCCATGCGCCCCTGGCGGACTTCGGCCGTCGCCGCGTGCAGGCTGGCCGTCGAAAGTCGTCGACGGACGACTTCATTCCCCGGGTCGTGCGACAGCGCGATTTTGTAGAGCGCCATTGAGGTGGCAAACTTTCCGCTTTTCTCGAGATCGACACCCCGGTTGTAAGCGAACACGGCGGCCTTTTCGGCCAGCAACTGCGTGTGGGGAAACTTCTGGATGTACTTCTGCCAGAGTTGCAGTGCCGGCCCGGGGTCGGCATCGCGCCACAACATCCGCCCGGCTGCAGACAGACATTTCGCCAGCAACTCGCCTGACCCTGCGATGACGACGGACGCGTGTAAACTCGCCGCCATACTCGTCGCGGCTTTCAAATCACGGGTCTGCAATCGTTGATTGATCGCCCGGGTAAAGGCCTGTTGAATGAGCTCTGATCCGACCGGACTGCTACAGAACGCCTCACCCTGTGCCTGACAGGCACGCAGCGCCTCGCCTGTGTGCCCGTGCGACAGCAACTCTTCGAGGCGCCCCAGAAACTCACGATGCGTCGAATTCTGCACTGGTGCGGCGGCAGGCTGAGCGCTCGAACGATCGATCCGATAGCCCTCGGAATCACTTTTCGGCGGGGCAATTGTTCGGGCCGGTTCCCGCAAGGGTGGCGCCAATGCTTCCGCCGACGACTGCAGCGATTTCAGGTACTGATCCAGCGCCTCGCCCAGAGCCAGGCCACTGGCAAACCGCTCGTGTGGCTGTTTCGCCAGCAACCGTCGACAGATCGCCTCGACACGACTGTCGAGCCCCGCCCGAAAATTCGACGGCGGCGGAGCGGGGTCTCGCAGGATCTGCCCGAGCACCGCGCCAACCTTCCCCTGAAACGGACGACGGCCCGTCAACACCTCGAACAGAATCACCCCCAGACTGTAGAGATCACTGGACGGCCCGATCTGTTCCTGGTCACCCGAGACCTGTTCGGGAGACATGTAAGCCGGCGTGCCACACAGTTCCCCCAGTCGCGTCAGGGTTTCGTCCTCTGCATCCGCACGCCGTGCCAACCCGAAATCGACAATGACCGGCTCCCCTTGCCGATTGATCATGATGTTGGTGGGCTTCAAATCGCGGTGGACGATGCCATGCTCGTGTGCCACATGCACGGCCAGCGCCAGTTTGCGAATCAGCGCCATCGCATCGGGGACAGGCCACGACTGCTTCCGCTGCGCAATCTGGTTCGCCAGGGCCTCTCCCTCGATGTAGGCCATGGTGATGAAATGCACGCCATCAATCTCACCCACGTCGTACACCGGACACAGATGCGAGTGATGAATTGTCGCCGCGGCCCGTGCCTCGCGATAAAAGCGTTCCAGCCACTCGCGACTGTTGTCGTCGGGAATCTGCGGAATTTTCAAAGCCACTTTCCGCTGTAACTGACCATCTTCGGCCAGCCACACCGAACCCATACCGCCACTTCCAAGGCGACTGATAATTCGATAGCGCCCCAACTGCCTGAGTGAGTCAGGTACGTTCGACGGTGGCGAGGTGTGCCCCACGCGCGATGGCTCGCCAGACGCCGACACCCGGCTTGTCGAATTTGGTGCCTGACTGCCTGCGCCGGCATTGCCACCTACGACGGTCACCCAGGGATCTGCCGGCTCGATCGCCGCCTGGGGCGCTGACTCACCGGAGTCCCCGGAAATGCGGGGCGGTTCATCACCAGGCCTGTCTGCAGGATGTTCCGATCGAGGCATCAGATCCACACTCCGAGAGGTGTTGGCACTCGGCCATATTATCAAATCGGCCACCACTCGGCCACGAGATTCCGTCACCGGAAAAATGCGGGAGTCGTCACGCATCCACCCCGCCATCGTGCTCCACGTCCTGCGCGCTGCCCCTGTAACCAGAGGCCTACTTATCCACCCCCAGAATTTTGCTTTCGGACTCGATGCTCGCCTGGAATTTGTCCCGCCGGGCTTTGAACCACTGCTGATATCCGTCCGGATCAACCCACGCACGCACTCCTTCTGTCTCAACCCGTTTGCGCTTCGCCGCGAAATCGCACGCTTCAGGATGTGGAGTCAGCCAGATGTCGGGCTTCAGGTCGCCTAATACCTGAAAGGTTCGGCGATAGTCCTCGGCGATCGTCGGATAGGATGGTTGCTTGACCAGCCGGTATCCAGGGTTAATGCCCGTTCCGTCGGGAAACACCACGGTGTAGGTGTTTCCATCTTCGGTGGCTTGCATGACCCACGTCGTGGTTCCTTGCGTGTGACCGGGGGTCAAGTGGGCCGTTAATGTCACCCCACCCAGTTGGACGGTATCGCCATCTCGAATCAAACGGTCGGGAGTGACTTTCGCGAACTGAAACTCGGCGACGCGACTGTATTGAAAATCGGATTTCCCTCCCGATTGCAATAACGCGGCCTCTTCACGCATGCTCACGACCTGACAATTCGAAATCTGTTTGATATGCGCATGCCCCCCCACGTGATCGATGTGTGCATGACAGGTCAGCAGCAACTTGATGTCACCAGGGTGGAACCCCAACTTGCGAATCGAGGCCTCAATCAGGGGCCCAGAGTCGGACATGCCGGTGTTCAACAGAATGTGACCCTCGGGTGTAGTCATCAGCCACGAACTCAACCCCTGGGTTCCCACGAAATAAATGGATCCAATGACCCGTACCGGGTCGGCCGGTTCGTGCCAGCGCAGATCCTTCGCGGCCGCTTCCAGGAACTGCTTATGGTCGATCGCAGTCGGTGCAGGGTTCTGCGCCCAGGCAGGGGTCGCCATCCACAACAACAGCACGCATCCAGACAGCGACTTGCGCATACGAGGGATCTCCAAGCCGTGAATTCTGACCAATGAACTCGGCCCGCGCCGGAACGCGACCCGAACTTCGCGAGGCTGCGGTCATGCCACGGTAGAGATCGACGATCCGCACTTCAACGTCGGAAAGGGAAATTCGCCCGTGCAGTACACACCGTTGGGGTTCCATTGGCCCCAGAGTGCTCAACGCATGACGAGTCAGTCCCTGGTGCGGCCCCAGAACCAACCGTGACGGCCCCAACATCAGAACCCCGGCAGGTCGCCTGGCGGTTAGAACACCATCTTCGCCCGCACGCCGAACAGAATGGTCGTCTCGACCGGCTGCACATTGGGTGGCAGAGTCTGAATTCGGTCCGGGACCAGAATCTGTAAATCGGGCGTCACCCGCAGCCAGGGGGCGACGGCCATGTTGTAATAGAGTTCCACCGCATTATCACTGCGCAATGGGACCAGCACCGGATCGAGTTGCTGCATTCCCTGGCTCGGGGCCACATGAGAGTAACCAATGCCAAACGTATCGAGTGGCCGGGACACGAGGGGACTGCTGCCTCCCACGCCGACGGATGCCGAGAACCGAATCGGACTGGGGTCATTGTCAGCCCAGCCGATGTTCGTGAAGACCCCCCAACTGCGCTCGGGGTTGTTGGGATCAACATACAGCGCCTGGTCGGCCATATAAAACACGCTCCACGAACCTTGCACGGGCACAAAGGTCGCCGACGGCAGGCCGTTCACATCGATGTACGGAATCGTCCGCAAACTGGCATACGTTCCCGTGCTGTAGGTCCCTTCCACTCCCTGGTGTCCCGGCAACCCGCCTAGCGACACCGGAATTTCGAGTTTCGAGAGGACCGTCACACCGTTGGTGAAAAACGATTCAAACCCCGTCGTCGTGGGGGTGTTGTGTGTATCGAAGGCCATCAAAGTGAACAGAGCCCGCTTGCCCTGCATGATGGCGCCCCCGGCCCCCAGCGTGGAATAGGGCACGGTGCGATCGAGCACCACCGGGAACACCAGGCCCGTGTTCATGAAGGCATCGACACCGCGTCCACCACCAAATGTCTGGATGAGTTCATCCAGCATGTTGAATTTTCCGCCGAACACCACCAGGGATTCCGACAGGTACTGAGTCAACTTCACACTGGTCAGCGCCGTGTGATTCCCTTCAGGTAAGGGAAACAGCATGGCAATGTTCGGGGGCGAGAGAATCGGACCGGCGTTGTTGTTGATATCAGTGCCGTAACGGGTCTCGCCATGCAGATCGATATACAGTCCCGACCAGAGTCCCGAGCGTTCCGCATCGAAATGGAACAGATAATCATTCCGGCCGGAGTACTCGAAGATGCGATCCAGTCCCCCAGTGGTGACTCCCTGGTAGAACTGGGTCGACGACAGATCAAACGTCACCCCGCGTTCGGCCCACCGCTCGCGGAATCCCAGCCAGTTGCCCGTCAAGTATCCCCGTTCCCACAGGGACCGGTCGTAGATCGAACCCGAATCGATCGCAGTGGGTGACAGGAGCAGGCCGGAATTAGGATCCGGTCGGTCGTCAGCATCCACGGCAAGATTTGCTGCATCCCGGGCTTGATCTGACGAAACCTGAACGACTGCCGCATCGGCCGATTCCGCCCCCGGCCCCGCCTGCAGGATCGCCCCTCGCAGACAGCCGAGACAGACCATGAGCCCCATGCATCGCGCGAGCCACAGCCGCAGGACGGATGTCGCGTTCATGGCCGAGTCGGTGCCTGTAAAATGCGTTCTATCCACAAACAGAGTCTCTGCGGAATTATGGGAATTGGCAGTTTTATCGACACCGGCAGCACAGCTTTCGATCTCGGCACGGTGTGAGTCGGCTCCGGCAGTTCACATCAGGTTTAACGCCTGCAGACCCCTTGGGTGCCTGGGCAAACTGTAACGCGCGGGATCGAATCGCTGCGGCGCCCGAGCAGGCAGTCGCTGTCCAAATTCGAGAGTGACGCGGGAAATACGTCACAGCCCCACTCGCCGAGCCCAAATTCGGGTATAGTGAGTGCCCCCGCCTCATGCGGCGCCCCCTGCTCCAGACAGCATCCCTCCCCGGAGAATTTGATTGACCACTGCATCCGAGCGGTTTGACGGACTGGCTCGAAACTACGCGATCAGCGAAGTCCATTCTCAAAGCCCCTCACTCGACCGTTTGCGTTCCCTGCTCCCTCGGGTCGAATCCGTCTGCGATGTCGCCAGCGGCGCGGGACATTCGGGCCTGAGTTACGCCGGCATCGCCCAGCGCATTGTCGCCGTCGATCCCGCGCCTCACATGCTCGCGCAGGTTCGCCAATTGGCGGCTGAACGCAACGTAGCTGTCGAAACCATTCAGGCCTTCGCCGAGTCGATTCCCCTGCCCACGGGCACATTCGACCTCGTTGTGTGCCGGTTGGCCGCCCATCACTTCTCGGATGTCGCGGCAGGGGTTCGCGAAATGGTAGGCATCGCCCGGCCGGGTGGTTATGTGGCCGTGATCGACCTGGTCGGGGAAGGTACGCCCGAATTAGACAACCTGATACACACCATCGAAGTGCTGCACGACCCAACTCACGTGCGGTCGTATACCGCGCCGCAATGGCGCCAGTGGTTTGACGACTTTGGCTTGAACATCGTGACCTGCGAACCGCGCTGCCGGGAAGTTCCCGCGGGGCTTACCATTGAACGCTGGTGCGAACTCGGCGGATCTGGGACGGCCGCCACACAGGAAATCAATCGTCTGCTGGCCGCCGCGCCGGCTGACCACCTGACCCACTTGGAAATCTCCCGCGACGCCGACGGCCGTTTTCGCCTGCCGGTACACACCATCCTCATCGTCGGACAAAAGCCCGCCTGAAGAAACGAACAGGTCGGCTGCTATGCCACAAGCGCTGGCCACCCCGGCGGGTCACCTGCGACACTTGACTTCGAGCGGTTTCCAAACGACGATCCGGCTGATTTTCCCATCTACGGGAATCAGCGTCCGTCCTCTAACTCGGCTCGACCGCGAATCTCAACTCGCGAACTTTCTAAATCACAACTTGAACTCAGACAGCCCGTACGGGCATGTGCTTGCGATCGCCAGGACGGTCGGCCGCGAGTCTTTACTCATCGACTGTTCGTATCCTCGCCTCTGAATTGCATCCATGCCGCATCCAACCCGGTTTGCTCAACGACGCCAAAACCTGCTGGCCCAGCTCAAAGGACAGCCCTATGAAGCCCTGCTGATCTCGAATGAAACCAACGTCAGCTACCTGACCGGCTTCACGGGTGACAGCAGCTACCTGTTGCTGGCTCCGAAGATCTGCACGATCATCAGCGATGGTCGATACACCACGCAGCTTTCACAAGAGTGCCCCGACCTCGATGTCTGTATTCGCCCCCAGACCGACACGATCATCGTGGCAGCATCCAAGGTTGTGAAACAGGCGAAGATCAGCAAACTGGGTATCGAGGCCGACCACCTGACCGTGGTGAACTACGAGAAGCTCCGGACGAGCGTGGCAACCCTCGAATTGTGCCCGACTTCGGGAGCAGTCGAATCCCTGCGACAGGTAAAGGACGCCTCGGAGATCGCCGAGATCCGCAAAGCAGTTTACCAGGCCGAAAAAGGATTTGCCGTCCTGCGGGCTCAACTGCAGCCTGAAATGACCGAACTCGAAGCGGCCCATACGGTTGAACAGGCGATGCGGAAGTTTGGGGCGACCGTAGCCGCCTTCCCACCGATTATCGCCGTGGGAGAGCGCGCGGCATTGCCCCACGCCCGGCCCACGAACGGGCGGATCAACGAGGCCGATTTCGTGCTGGTGGACTGGGGCGCGACCGCCGCCAGCGGGTACAAGAGTGACTTGACGCGTTTAATCGTCACCGGTAAGATTTCGCCTAAACTTGAAAAGGTGTATGGAGTTGTGTTAAAGGCGCAACGAGCTGCCATTCGGTCCATTCGGGCCGGTGCACGGTGTCGCGATGTTGATGCCGTTGCTCGTCGCGTGATCGAAGCTGCTGGTTTCGGCAAGCAGTTCAGCCACGGTCTGGGACATGGAATTGGGCTCAATGTCCATGAAAGTCCGCGTTTCAGCGCGGCCTCAGACGCCGAACTACAACCGGGAATGATCGTCACCGTTGAGCCGGGGATCTACCTGGAAGGTTGGGGCGGTGTCCGCATCGAGGATGATTGCCTGGTAACCCGCGACGGCTGCGAAGTGCTTACCTCGGTTCCCAAAGAATTGGACCAGATTCTCGTGAATTAAGATCGTATCAGCTAAACCGGCGGGCCGGAGTGCGTGCCTGCTCACGATCGCCGGTCTCGATTTTCTCGACAGTCCCTGGGTGAACATTCAATGTCCAAAGACAAACCCGATACAGACAATGGCGGATCCGGAAAGCCATTCGACGTCAATAACCCCTTTGACCTGGCCAAAATTCGCGAACTCCTGGCGCTGATGGAAGCCCACGGTTTGACCGAGGTCGATCTGACCTGTGCCGACCAGCGCTGGAAACTGCGACGCGGTCCCGAACAGGTGACCCAGTTCGTCCCCTCGGGCGGTTTCGCCATGCCGCCGATGATGCCGGCCATGCCCCCCGCGGCCCATCCGGCAGCGGCGCCCGCCCCGGCCGCAGCGCCTGCAGCGGCCCCGGCCCCGGCGGCCGACAAAGACACCGTCGCGATCAAGAGCCCGACGGTCGGCACGTTCTACTCGGCCCCCTCTCCCGATGATCCCCCGTTTGTGGCCGTGGGGTCGAAAGTTGGTGCCGATACGGTCGTCTGCATCATCGAAGCGATGAAGGTCTTCAATCAGATTCCGGCGGAAATCAACGGGACGATTACCGAAATCCTGGTGAAGAATGGCGATGCGGTCGAATTCGGCCAGCCTCTGTTTCGTGTCCGTCTGGGTTAGTCGCTCATGTTTCAACGCATTCTTGTCGCCAATCGTGGCGAAATCGCCTTGCGCGTGATTCGAGCCTGCAAAGAGCTGGGCATCGAAACGGTGGCCGTCTTCAGCGAGGCCGATCGCGGTGCCCACTACCTGCAACTGGCCGACGAGGCGTATTGCATCGGGAACCCGCCCGCGGGCGAAAGCTACCTGATGATCAACCGGATCATCAGCGCGGCTGAAGTCGGCAACGTGCAGGCGATCCATCCGGGGTATGGATTCCTGTCGGAAAATGCCCACTTCGCCGAGGTCTGCCGCGACTGCAAAATCACCTTCATCGGCCCGACCCACGAGGCCATGCAGAAACTGGGCGACAAAGTCTCGGCTAAAGAGATCGCCAAGGCTGCGAAGGTACCTCTCGTTCCAGGCAGCGATGGCGTGGTGACCAGTGAAGCCGAAGCGGTCGCAGTGGCCAACCGCATTGGGTACCCCGTGCTGATCAAAGCCACCGCCGGTGGCGGCGGTAAAGGCATGCGGGTGGCCATGAATGAAGTCTCTTTGCAGGCTGGCCTGAAAGGGGCGGCCATCGAAGCCGAGAAGGCCTTCAAGAACGCCGGCGTGTACCTGGAAAAGTACATCGAACGCCCGCGGCATATCGAAGTGCAGATCATCGCCGACACGCATGGCAACGTCTGCCACCTCTGGGAACGCGACTGCACCCTGCAGCGGCGTCACCAGAAACTGGTCGAAGAAAGCCCCGGCCCGACGTTGACCCGTGAAGTCCGCGACGAAATCTGCAAAGCCGCGGTCCGCCTCGTCAAAGAAGCCGGCTACACCAACGCCGGCACAGTCGAATTCATTTTCGATCAGAAAGAGAACAAGTTCTACTTCATCGAAGTGAACGCCCGCATCCAGGTGGAACATCCGGTTTCCGAGATGATCACCGGCATCGATCTGATCAAAACGCAGATTCGCGTGGCCGCTGGCGAAGAATTGCCCTTCAAGCAGAAACAGATTCCGCAGAACGGCGCCTCGATTGAGGTCCGCATCAATGCCGAAGATCCTGCCCACGGATTCCGCGGCTCACCCGGAACCATCACGAAGCTGCGCGTTCCCGGAGGCCTGGGCGTGCGCTTCGACTCCCATGTCTACCAGGGCTATACGATCGGCCCGTATTACGATTCCATGATCGGCAAGCTCATCGTGCACAAGCCCACCCGCGAAGAAGCACTGGCCTGCATGCGTCGAGCCCTGTCGGAATTTGTGATCGAGGGGATTCAAACCACGATTCCCCTGCTCAAAGAGATCTTCAACAATTCGGCGTTCATCAAAGGTGAAGTCGATACGACGTTCATCGAACGCGAACTGTTGCCCCAAAAACCATAACTTGATTGAGAAGTAGTCGAATGAAAGTCGCGCTCTTGACCGGTGGCGGCGACTGCCCCGGGTTGAATGCTGTTATCCGTGCTGTCGTCCGTACGATTCATAATGCTGGCGGAGAATGTGTCGGCCTGCAGGAAGGCTGGCGCGGCGCGATCGAGGGCAACGCCCGCCCCCTCCACGCGCTCGAAACCGACGAAATCATCGCCCGCGGCGGCACGATTCTGGGGTCGTCCCGCACGAACCCGTACAAGAAAAAAGAAGAATCGGTCCCCAAGCTGCTCGAAAGCTTCAAACGCCTGGGTCTGACTGCCCTGGTGGCGATCGGTGGCGATGACACGCTCGGGGTCGCCCGCCGTCTCTATGAAGAAGAACAGTTCCCCGTCGTGGGCGTTCCGAAAACGATCGACAACGACTTGAGCTGCACCGACTTCACGTTCGGTTTCGACACGTCGATCAACATCGTCATGGAAGCCGTCGACCGCCTGCGCACGACCGCCGAGTCGCACCGTCGCGTGATGGTCATTGAAACGATGGGACGACACGCCGGCTGGATTGCCTGCTTCGCAGGGATTGCCACCGCTGCCGACTTCACCCTGATTCCCGAAGAACCGGTAAATGTCGAGCGCATGTGCGACGTGCTGCTCGCCCGCCGCAAGGCCGGCAAGCCGTATGGACTCGTCGTCGTCAGCGAAGGGGTGACTTTGCCCGATGCAGGCTTTATCACGTCGGCGGCGGAAGTTGATGACTTCGGCCACGTGAAACTGGGTGGCGTGGGCGATCGCATCGCCGACCTCATTCAACGACGCACTGGCATCGAAACTCGGGCCGTCACGCTGGGCCACCTGCAACGCGGCGGACCTCCCAGCGCCTACGACCGCGTACTGGGGACCCGCCTGGGGATCCACGCCGCTCGACTCGTGATCAACAAGCAGTTCGGCCAGATGGTCGCACTGCGAGGCTTGAAGATCGTGTCGTACTCACTGGCCGATGCCGTCGGCACCATGCGCACACTCGACCTCGAGTTCATGCGCGAAGCCGAAGAGTTTTATAAAGGGGTATAGCCCCCCGCGGTCTGAACGGGTCAGTCAACCTGGACTGGCCCGCGAGTCCGCAGATCCTGGTTGCCATCAGAACTCTGAAGTTGCGAGGCTGTCTATGCTGCCACGACTGAGAATCTCGGGGGTCTGGCGACCGTTGGTGACCGTCGGGTTGATTGGTCTGGCCTGCCTGACAACATCTTGTGATTCGGGCCATCAGGAAGGGGTTGGCAGCCCCGCGCCCGATTTCGAATTCCAGCCGTTGGGTGGCAAAACAAAGCGCTTGTCCGACTTCCGTGGCAAGCCGGTGATCGTGAACTTCT
Source organism: Planctomycetota bacterium (assembly GCA_018242565.1). Lineage (GTDB taxonomy): Bacteria > Planctomycetota > Planctomycetia > Planctomycetales > Planctomycetaceae > JACQFH01. Next base: position 45,112 of record JAFEBR010001138.1, read on the forward strand.
TCGCGACGTGGTGCGGCCCCTGCATGCAGGAACTGCCGCAACTCGACCGGAAGATTGCCCGGCCTCTCGCCGACCGCGGCCTGGTGGTGATCGCGATCGGAATCGACCAGCGTCCCAGCGATGTCGCCGACTTTGAACGCACGAACGATTACCGTTTCCTGTTCGCCACCGATCCAGAATCGACCATCTTTCAGCAGTTCACCCGGCAGGAATCGATCCCCCAGACCTTTCTCATCAAGCCTGATGGAACGATTGGCCTGCACCTGGTGGGGTACGAGCCGAACGACCTGCAGACGCTCAAGCGGAAGGTCGAAGAGTTGCTGCCCTCGGCCAAGTGACGTCAGTCGAGACCGAACCAGCGCTTGACGACGACCAGCAAGGGCTCTTTCTGCGGCGGAGGCGCATTGGGCAGTTCGGCCAGCCGGCGATTGAGCTCCACCTGCCGGTCTTCCAGAATCTGCACGATCCGATTCAGAAAATCCGGCTGCAGCTTGAGCACCGACGTCATCGCCACCTTGTCGATCACCAGCAGTTCGCAGTCGTGCAGGGCGCGAACCGTCGCCGTCCGCCGACTCCCCTGCAGCATCGACGTTTCCCCGAAAAAGGCCCCCGGGCCCAGATCGCGCAAATGGGCCTCCTGCGAATCGTCGGCACGAACGAGCACTGACGTTTCACCACTCAACACCACGAACATCTCGGCCCCCTCGTCCCCCTGCCGAATGATCGTTTCACCACTGATGTAACGTTTGTTCTGCGTGTCTTGCGCCAGGCGCTGCATGACGTCGCGGGGCAGTTCCCGAAACAGGGGCACGTGCGACAGCGCTTCCAGCCGCTGTGCCACCGATCGATCGGCATGGCCGCGTTCCGTTTCCGCAGAGCGTTGCTGCCAGGTGACTTCGTGGGTGGCCACCGGCATGCTGATCCCATGACGGTTGAGCGCGTACCAGATGCGATCGCGCACTCCGCCGTCGACCCCATCGCGGCGATCCATTTCGACGGTGAAAAACCGCAGCCAGTACTCGATCCCGCGCTCGGTGAAGGAATTCGTCACGATCGACGGCGTGGGTTTATCGAGAACACCAAAACTCCCCTGAATCGCTGCCAGCACAATCCGCTGCACTTCCCGCGGCGGGACCGCGTACGAGCACACAAAATAGATTGACCGCCGTGACCAGCGGTCCGGGCGATAGAAATTGGTCAACGGCAACTCGGCCAGTTTGTTGTTGGGAATGACGACTTCCACCTCGTCGAGGGTGACCACGGTCGTGGCCCGCCAGTTACTTTCGCGCACCTTGCCGATGTGTTCACGCTTGTCGTCAAATTGAATCCAGTCGCCAACCGAGAACGGGCGGTGAAACTGAATCGCCAATCCCGCGAAGAAGTTCCCCAGCGTGCTCTGCATGGCCAAGCCGAGCACAACCGAGATGACCGCCGACCCGGCAACGATGTTGTCGATCTTCACGCCTGCCAGCAGCAGTGCTGCATACGCCAGCGGCAGGTACACCAGCGCCATTCCCAGGTCCAGATAAATTCTGGGGAAGACGACACGGAACGCCTGCTGCACCAGGGTGGTGAACAGCACGAATGCCGAGCGCCCGATCGACGCAAACAAAAACAGCAAAGCGAAGACCGACAGCGAATGCGACAACTGCTCGTCGTCCACAAGCTCTTCGAGCAACAGCAACGAACTGGCCAGAACCAGGTACGCAAACGGCTGCAGCACTTTGCGACGCTGCTCGCGTGGCAGCACCAGGATCAGCAGCACCAGCGTAATGCCGGCCGCGACTGCCGCCGGCCCCGCGGTTCGGGGGGCATGCTCCAGCCAGACGTTCAGATCCAAAGCCGCCGTGATTAAGTGCATCATGTTCTCATTCCGTCGCGCCGCGGGTGGCTAAGAGCGAAACCCTTGAAATTGATAGCGGACAATCACCCCTTTCCCTTTGACAGGAGTGGGCTCGAGTGGAATCCCCTGAGACAGGTCAGCCACCTGCTCCCAGGCCGGGCCGCTCAGCACGATCTGTCCTTTGACTCCATGGCTTTCCATTCGCGCCGCGGTATTCACCGTGTCGCCGAACAGATCAAACAGGTACTGCCGTCGGCCGAGGACGCCGCCAATCACGGGGCCGTAGTGAATTCCCACCCGCAGGTTCCAGCCGGCCGGCCGCGCCTGCGTCGCGGCGATCATTTCCTGACCGAACCGCAGGCAGTTGAGCACCGGGTTGTCGACCGGCGTTAACAGCCCGCAGGCCGCCATGAACGCATCGCCAATCGTCTTGATTTTCTGAATTTCATACTTGAGCGCCGCCTCTTCCCACAATTCCACCAGCAACTGCAATTGCTGAACGACATCTTCGGGTGTATGGCGCTCGCAGTACGGAGTGAAATCGACGATGTCGGCGAACAGGACGGCCACTCCCTCGTAACGCCGCGGAATGAACGCATTCCGCTGCTTCAGTTCGGTGACGACTTCGTGCGGCAAAATCACGTGCAGCAGTTCATCGGCCCGCCGTCGCTCGACTTCGATCTGCTCCAGATGTTCGATCTCACGCTCTCGCAGACGGCGTTTTTCCAGGCACGCGCCGATCCGCGCCTTGAGGACGACCGAGTTGTAGGGGCGGTTCAGGTAGTCTTCTGCCCCCAGCTTGATACAGCCAGCGACGTAATTGATTTCATTGAGCGCCGAAATCATGATCACCGAGATTTCGCGCAGTCGCGGATCGGCCTTGAGATGCACGAGCAATTCAAACCCATCCATTTCGGGCATGACCAGGTCGAGCAGCACGATATCAAACGCTTCCCGGGCCAGTCGGTCGAGGGCCTGGCGGCCGTCGGCCGCTTCGACCACCTGATGCCCCTGCGATTCCAGCAGACGTTTGAGAATATCGCGGTTGATGTCATTGTCATCGACCACGAGCAGCTTTCCGGTTTCTCCGACATCGCTGGCCTGCTGCTGAGCCACCCGGTTCACGAGACTCTCGAGCTTGGTGAAATCCAAAGCCCGGGGGACCAGCAACCCCGACTCTCCCTCGCGCGAGTTCATCACAGTGTCGATCAATTCCAGACACCGCCGGCCCATGTCGCGCAGCAGTTCCAGATCAGAAGCAAACCCTGCCAGCAGCCCCCCCGAGGCATCCTCCAGCCACATCTCGGAATAATTGATCACGGGGTTCAGGCGATTGCGCATGTCGTGGCGCATGCGTGAGCGGACCGCCGGCCAATCCGCCGCAGTCCGCACCGCGTCCCACTGCTCGGGACTCAACAAACGGTCGATCAGCGATCGCAATTCCAATGCCGAGCCATTCAGACGGCGGATATCATCTACGAAATGGTGATCCTGCGCAGCGCGGCTGTCTCCCAGAATGCGGTCTGAGACGTCGATGATCGCCTGCACGGGGGTCAGCAGATCGCTGCGCCTTGTCGCCAGCAGGGCATGCCGCACGAGCGCCTGCTTCGTCGTTTCCGACTCAATCGGCAACGATTCGCCGGCCCCAGGTTGTGTCTTCTCGGCGTCCGTCACGACGGGGCCTTCTGATTCAGAAGGGTCTGCATCTTTTCGAGCAACACGGGGAAATCAATGGGCTTGGTCGCGTAGTCATTGCACCCCGCTTCGAGAACTTTGTCACGATCGCCGTCCATGGCCAGTGCGGTCAGTGCAATCACGGGAATGGCCTGTGTCGCCGGATCGGCTTTCAGACTGCGCGTCGCCTGCAGGCCATCCAGCACCGGCATCATGACATCCATCAGCACCAGGTCCGGACGCACTTCGCGAGTCTTTGCGCACGCCTCGGCGCCATCAACAGCCGTCAGCACTTCGTAGCCTCGCTTCTGCAGGCGTCGCTGCAGAAAGTCGCGGTTCATTTCCTCGTCATCGACCAGCAGAATTCGAGCCATGATCTGCACACTACTTCTCTTTTTTAATCAGGTTCCGGACGTGATCCACCAATTGCTCACGCGTGTATGTCCCCTTCTGCAGTACCAGATGCTGACTGCCATCGAGCAACTGCCGCTCGGGCGTGGTGAGATCTTTCGTGGTCACGATCAGAATCACCGGAACTTCCTGCAGTCGTCCATCGGATTTCAAGGCGGTCAGAAAATCCCAGCCATTCATGCCCGGCATGACGACATCCAGGGCAATCACGGCAGGGTGGACCTGTTGTGCCAGCCGCAGCCCCTCTTCGCCACTGCTGGCCGTTACCGCCAGGAACCCCTCTCGTTCAAATTGCCGCTGCAACAACTCCCGTGCATCGGGATCATCGTCGATGACCAGTACCGTCAGACGAGGCGGACCGGAATGTGTCGAGCCTGTGGTCCGCGCGGCGACATCAGCAGCCGACTCGGCGAGCGCCCGCCCGTTGACCGGCAAACGGACGGTAAAGGTCGAACCCTGCTGAAAGGTACTCTCGACGAAAATCTCGCCCCCCATCATCTCGCAGAAGCGCTTGCAGATGGCCAGCCCTAACCCCGTACCTCCGAATTTGCGCGTGGTCGAGGCATCCGCCTGACTGAAATTCTGGAACAGCCTCTGCATCTGTTCGGGAGTCATGCCGACCCCCGTGTCACGAACTCGAAACACGATGAAATTCTCGCCCGAGGCTGATTCGATCGCGGCGGTCAATTCGATCTCGCCATGGTCGGTGAATTTCGCGGAATTACTCAGCAGGTTCAGCAGAATCTGGCGCACCCGTGTGCGATCGGCCCGAATCACCGTGACCTCGTCAGCGCACGACCAGCGCAAGCGGTTTTCGTTTTTGCGAACCATGGGCTCGACCGTCCCCACGACCGATTCGAGCAGCGGCTTGACTTCGAACGTGTCGAAGAACAGTTCCATCTTGCCCGCTTCGACCTTCGACAGGTCGAGAATGTCGTTGATCAACCCCAGCAGATGTCGCCCCGAATCGATGATCTTCTTCAAGTCGGGGATATGCGTCTCGGCGGGTGAATCGGTAATTTCCTCGACGAGTAATTCGCCATACCCGATGATGGCATTCAGCGGTGTCCGCAGTTCATGACTCATCTGCGCCAGAAACGCGCTCTTGGCCCGGCTCGCCTCGAGCGCGGCATCGCGGGCCGATTCGAGATCGGCATTGGCGCGAGTGAGTTCGCCCGTCCGTTGCTGGACGCGAATATCGAGCAAGTCACGTTCACGCTTCAGATCTTCGTTTAAGCCGCGGATCTTCTTCTGCTCTTCCTGCAGCGCCCGGCTGCGTTCGCGCAGATGTTCGACCATCACCTGAAACGACCGCGCCAGCTCGCCCACTTCACCCCGGTCGTTGACCGGCAATGCGAGTTCAAATTCGCCATTGGCGAGTCGCTGCGTCGACGCAATGATCTTGTTCAACGGCCGCGTGATGATTTGCGAAAACAACACCGCCAGCACTCCCGCACCGAGGCTGCACGCAATCGCCCCCACGCGGATCCAGAACATTTCCGCTTCGACATCCGAGGCGATTTCCTGGTACGACACCGCCACCACCATATCGAGAAACCGGTCGCGATGATTCGGCTCGTACGCCAGCCGTATAAAGTGCAACGCAAACGATTCCAATCGCACGGGGGATTCCCACGCCAGCGATTCGTTGATTCCCGCCTCGCGCAGTTGGCTGGCGATCTCCCGCTCCAGTACGTGCAGGTCCTGACGATTCGCCGAGTCGCTCCGAATCTTGAATCGTCGGATATCCCGACTGGGCAGGCTGACCTTGTATTGGGGATGGCGGATGAGATACCCGTTCAGGCGGTCGAGCAGTTTCTTTCGCAGCACCCGTTTCGATTCCAGATTCACATCGTGAGGCTCAGGATCGAAAATCGACACAATCCGGCTGGAGACACCCAGACCGCGGGTGAAACCGAACCAGGCCTGCATTGATTGCAGCTCTTTGTCACGGACGGTATGCCCCAATTCCTGTTCCGTGCGAATATCAGGCGAATCGGCCGCCTTCTCCATCAACTGCTCGAGTTCCATGAGGCAGCTTTGCACCGTGGGGTCTGCCTGCAGCAAGGATTTCTCGGGTTCGTCTTCCCACCGCTTCGTCAGGTCGGCAATCCGCAGGGGGTCCGGATGCTGCAGAAACCGCCGATCTTGATCGACGAGGTACAAGATATGTCGCGGGGACGGCGTGGTCTGCTCGTCGTTGCTGAGATCAGAATCCAGTTCGCTGAAATGCGCCGTAACGAACAGCAAAAACCCCGGCTCGGCGGGCGCTTCCGGGGTGGCTTCCACCGGCCCCCGAATGACCGCGCCTGCCTGCAGAATCAGCTTGCGGCCATCGACCGGAACCGTGTCGAATTCTTCCGTCGCCAGTTCATCCGCATATTCGGGGTCAGCCTCTTTCAGTTCGTCGAGCGTGCGGTACGTGACGTTGGCCTGGGTGAACTTCGATAACTGCCCCTGGAGCGCGGGGGCCAAGGCCAGCGAGCGCAGGAAGTCCTCCTGCCCCACGGGCGTATCCACCGAGCGCACAATGCGTCGGCTCAGCCGGGCCACCGTCTGCGACAATCCGGGGTCCTCTGCCTCGTTCCACGTCCGAATCTCGACCTGCAGGAAGTCGCGGTGACGGATCATCAATCCCACCAGCAGATCCCGCAGGTTGGGAGGCAGCGAGTCGATCTCGCGCCCCGCTTCCAGACTCTCGAGCAGTTCTTCAAATCCCCCCAGTCGGATGATCTCCGAACGATCCGACAGGTCTTCGCGGACTTCATCCGTATTGCGCAGTATCCTCTGAGCCGACAGATTCGTCTCATCCACCAGATCGACCACTTCATGATCGACCACGTGAAAGGCGCAATAGCGCATGACGCGCTCGGCCAGAAACCACGAGGCCAGAAGCACCATCGTGCAGGTCAGCAGACTGATCTTGGTGCCGATGCGAAATTTCATGCGGGTCGGGCTACGCCGAAGGTGCCTGAGAGGTCGCGTTGCCGTCGACGACGACTTCGATTTTCCCGGTATCGACCGAGTACAACCAGCCATGGACCCGCGGCAGCCCGGTCTTTTTGCGATGCCGCTTGATGAACCCGATACTGGTCAAGTGCTTGATCTGCAAACGGATATTTTCGCGGGTCAGGACTTCCAGTTTCTGCTCCCGATCGAGTCCCTGCTCGGCGGCAATGCGATCCGTCCGTTCCTTGGCTCCCTGGGCGATCAATAACCAGTCCGCGATATAATCTTCGCTGACCCCTTCTTCAATCGCCATGATGCCGCCACACTTCGTGTGGCCGCAGATGATGATATCGGGGATTTTCAGATACACAACCGCGTACTGAATCAACGAGGCCACATTGACATCGTTGAAGGCCACGATGTTGGCGACATTGCGGTGGACAAAAATCGTCCCCGGCTTGCTGGCCGTAATCACATCTTCAGAGACACGCGAATCGGAACAGCCGATCCAGAGAATCTTGGGCGACTGGGCCGCGGCGATCGTCTGATAGTAGCCAAGATTATTGTTGAACTCCGACTCAACAAATCGTTGATTTCCGTGCAATAATTCATCGATCATGTAGACACCCTCCCTGGTTCTGGTGACGGCCGGCCAGCGCACCGTCTGTATGAATTTCGCGCAGCCAGAGCACCCCGCCCCGGCCAGTGTTTCTCCGCACCTTTGGCTTCCGCCGACTTTCGACAGCCTGTCTTGTCTTAAACCCTACGTACCCCGGGTATGGTTTTCAAGAGAAATCTGAAGATCTCGTAATCTTCGGGCAGGCTCCTCTGAGGAATTCCCTGCCGATATTTCACAGCCCCGCACCACCGAACGAACGGGATCCCGGGGATCGACCGAGTGAGCAGGCGGCCCGGCCCACTTCGGTTTCACGATCGGCCCCGCATACACGACCTGAAAACGGCTTCCCCCGACCCGGCGATTCCACTGGAGAAAGCTTGGCGCGGCCGTCGACATAGATTTATAATCAAAGTTTGATGCGATCTGGCTTTTGGCCCCTTCGCTCACCAGACTTCGTCCTCCTCAGACAGGTCTGAACGATCCCGCCCCCCAGAAATCAGTGCCTCACCGACGATCCACACCTGACGGCAGCCTCGCCCCGGAGATCCCTCATGCTCCCCATCGATAGTGGAATGACCAGAAACTGCGAAGGCGTCGATCGCCGCGATTTTCTGAAAATTGGCAGCCTGGGCGGACTGGGTTTGAGCCTGCCATTTCTGCTGCAGCACCAACAGGCTCTCGCCAAAGAGGGCAAATCGACGAAAGACGTCAACTGCATCTTTGTCTGGACACTAGGCGGGACCAGCCACCACGACACACTCGATCCCAAGCCCCAGGCCGCCGATAACGTACGCGGCCCCCTGGGAGTCATCGACACCGCCGTTCCGGGAGTCCAGTTCACTGAACTCTGCCCGCGTCTGGCGACCGAATTGAACCGGTACTCAGTGCTGCGCAGTTGGAATCCCAAGAACGCCAGCCACGGATTCGCCGACCAGTACTGTATGTCCGGCCGGCTTCCGAATCCCGCCTTCACCTACCCCTGCGTGGGTTCGGTGATCAGCCAGCAACAAGGGTTCAAGTCGGCTCTGCCCCCGTTTGTCCAACTGGGCGCCTATGTCGACCGCACCTTCAATGGAGGCACTTCGGGCTTTCTGGGACTCGAACATGGTCCGTTCGAGATTGCCGCCGAGGCCAATGTCGACAAATTCAGCGTCCGCGACATCACACCCCCGCTCAACATCGAGATGTCGCGCGTCGACCGCCGCAAAAGCATGCTCGCCTCGATCGATGCCCTGCAGCGCACTGCCGAATTGCAGCCTCAGGCCTACGACGCACTCGACGAACACTACAAGACGGCGATCAAGATGATTACCGCACCCGAGACCAAACGTGCCTTCGATATCGGCAGTGAAGACCCGCGTCTGCGCGACCGCTATGGCCGAACCCCGTTTGGACAGCGCTTGCTGTTGTCGCGACGCCTCATCGAAGCGGGCGTCCGCTTCGTGACCGTCAGCGATCCCTCCTGGGATAATCACCAAGACTGTTTCAACGCCTTGAAAACCAGTCGTATGCCTCCGGTGGACCAGGCGCTTCCTGAATTGCTGATCGACCTCGAACAGCGCGGCCTGCTCGATTCCACACTCGTCGTCTGGATGACCGATTTCGGTCGCACGCCCAAGATCAATTCCGCCAGCGGTCGCGACCACTGGGCTTCAGCCGGTTTCGTCGTGATGGCCGGCGCCGGTGTCCCCGGCGGTTTGGTGCTGGGCGCCACCGATGCCGAGGGGGGATTCCCGTCGAACAACGAGTATCACACCGAACATGTGATGGCGACCATCTATCACAAACTGGGACTGCCGATCGACCTGACGCTGACCGCCACCGATGGCCGGCCTGTCCGTCTGATCGAAGGCGAACCCGTTCGCGAGTGGATCTAAACCCGCGCGGGAACGGTCGACAACGCGTGGGCCCGACGACCACGGGCGTGCGTGAGACTTCCAAAGGATTGACAGCGTGCAAACGTCACGGATGAATCGGCGATGATGGCAATTTGAGTTGGGTTGGCCCGATTCAGACCGGGCCGCCGGCGAATTCCTGTGGGAGCAGACCATGTCCAATCCGTCGCGGGGTATTGTGACCACGGGCCACGCTGTCAGTCGCCGATCTTTTCTGCAAATCGGCACTCTGGGGGGCTTGCTGTCGTGGCCTCTCTTCCTGAAGACCCTCTCTGCGACGGCTTCCGAAACCCCGACCGCCGCTGGTAAGACAAGCTGCATCTACATCTGGACGCACGGCGGCACCAGCCACCACGACACGCTCGATCCAAAACCGACCGCCCCCGTCTCGGTCAAAGGTCCCTTCGCGGCGATCGACACCGCCCTGCCCGGTGTGCAGTTCTCTGAGATCTGCCCGCGACTGGCCCAGGAAGCCGGCCGCTTCGGCCTACTCCGCAGTTGGAACCCGATGAATGGCAGCCACGGAACCGCCGACGCCTGGTGCATGTCCGGGCGCAAATTCAACCCGGCCATCACGTACCCGTGCTACGGATCAGTGATCAGCCAGCAGCAGGGCTTCAAATCGGCACTGCCCCCCTTCGTCCAACTGGGGAATTCTCTTGACCGTCGATTTGGCGGAGGGGTTTCCGGTGTCCTCGGCCTCGAACACATGCCGTTTGAAATCGACTCAGACCCCAGCTCCAAGGACTTTACTGTCCGCGACATTTCGCTTCCCAAGGGCATCCAGGCCGATCGTGTCAGCCGGCGTACCAACGTTCTGGCCACGCTCGACGCGTTGCAGAAACAGGCTGACCTGCAACCCAGTGAATTCGCCGCGCTCGACGAAAACTACAAGACCGCCTTCAACATGCTGACCGCTCCCGAAACGAAGCGTGCGTTTCGGCTCGACACCGAAGACCCCCGCCTGCGTGATCGGTACGGCCGAACCCGGTTCGGCCAGAGCCTGCTCCTGGCCCGCCGACTGGTTCAGTCGGGAGTGCGTTTCGTAACCGTCACTGACCCGGGTTGGGACACCCACACCAATAACTTCGAGGCGTTGCAGAAATCCCGCATGCCGCCGATCGACACGGCTCTGCCCGAACTGCTGATCGATCTCGAAGAACAAGGACTGCTCGCATCGACACTCGTGGTCTGGATGACCGATTTCGGGCGCACCCCGAAAATCAACTCGGCCAGCGGCCGCGATCACTGGGCCAGTGCGGGGTTCGTCGTGATGGCGGGCGCCGGAATTCCCGGCGGCTCAGTCGTTGGCGCCACCGATGACCAGGGAGAACGCGCCACGCGAAGTGAATACACGACCGATTCTGTCGCCGCCACGATCTACGCCAAACTGGGGCTACCACTGGACCTGGTCGTTACGGCTCCCGATGGCCGGCCCGTCCGTCTGATCGAGGGGCACCCCATCCGCGAATGGGCCTGACTCCGCTTCGTCCGCCACCCAGGTCGTTTCCCTGAACGGGCTTATTTCCCCAGCGCCAGCAGCGCCACGTTGTAATAAATCAGCACACCGATCATATCGCTCAGCGAGGCGATCAGCGGATTCGACATCAACGCCGGGTCGAGCCCCAGTTGCTTCAAAACAATCGGCAGCAGCGTCCCGTTGACGGTTCCAAACGTGACCACCAGGGCCACCGTGCCGGCAACCACGGCGGCATCGACTGTGGGCACGTAGAACCGCGCAAACGTAAAGCCCATCACCGCCAGCGTGGCCCCCAATGTGAGTCCTGTCAGCAATTCACGCCGGCCAATTTGAAATTGTGTCTGGCGATTGAGTTGCCCCAACGCCAAGGCCCGAATCACCAGCGTGGCCGATTGCGAACCGGCATTCCCGCCACTGGCCAGCACCAGAGGCAGGAACCAGACCAGCCATTCGAAATGTTCGGTCTGGGAGTTGTAATGGCTCAAAATCGCCGAGGTGCCGAATCCCGCCACCAGCAGCAGCACCAGCCAGATGCCCCGCTTCCAGGCCAGAGTGAAGAACGAGGTGGACAGATACCCGTCTTCGAGCGGTTCGACGCCCCCCAGGCGGTGGACGTCTTCGGTGGCTTCCTGCTGCACGACGTCGAGCACGTCGTCGTGGGTGACGATTCCCACGAGGCGCCCCTGGTCGTCGACCACCGGCATGGCGATGAAGTCGTACCGCGCAATCTTGTTGGCCACCATCTCCTGATCGTCATCGACCCGGACCGAGATCACATCGGTATCCATCAGGTCGGCGACCAGCGCGTCCGAACGGGCCAGAAACAGCTTGCGCAGCGTGATGAAGCCATGCAGGTGTCGGGCTTCATCGATCACGTACACGTAGTAAATCGTTTCCCGATCGGGTGCCTGATGTCGCAATTGCGACAGCGCTTCGCGAACCGTCATCCCCTCGGGCAATGAGGCGTAATCGGTGGTCATGATCGACCCGGCACTGTGATCCGGATACGACAGCAGTTTGCGAATGTCGGTGCGTTCGGCGTGGGCAATCAGGGGCAGCAGCAACTCGACCTGCTCGTCGTCCATATTCTTCAGAAACGACGCGCGATCATCCGACGCCATGGCCTCGAGCAGGCCGGTCAAGTCCTTCTTTTCGAGGGTGGCCACCAGTTCCATCTGCCGGGGCAGCGACAGGAATGCGAACACTTCCCCCCGCCGCCCGACATTGGCATGCGACAGCACATTCCAGCATTCCGTGGTCGTCAGCGCGTCGAGATTCTCGGCGATGACCCCCGGGTGGAAGACTTCGCAGAATTCCTGCATGGCCGAGACGTCCTGCTCATTGAGCATCTCCCGAAGTTCGGGCAATAACAGGGGATCGTGCATGTGCGACCAGCCGATGCAGGAAGAAGAACTTGAGACAGCACGCGGGAACAAAAAAAACGCGGCGCTGGTGCGCCGCGTTCAGATCATCAGAGACAGCAAACCCGAGCCATCACCGCTTCGAGAACTGGAAGCTGCGACGGGCTTTCTTGTGGCCGTATTTCTTGCGTTCGACCATACGATCGTCACGGGTGAGGAACCCCCCATCGCTCAGGGGACCGTGCAATTCCGGATGCAGCGCCTGCACCGCACGGGCAATCCCCAGAATGACCGCTCCCGCCTGACCGTTGATACCGCCGCCGCTGGCCCGGACCCAAATGTCGACCTGGCCGTACATGCCGGTCGCTTTCAGGGGGGCTTCAATCAGCAGTCGATGACGTTCGACCGGGAAATACTCTTCGAAAGCCCGACCATTGACGGTTACCTTGCCGGTCCCCTTCTTCAGGCGGACGCGAGCCACCGCCGTCTTACGACGACCGGTGCTGATCGCCGTGCCGCTGGCGTCAATCTTGCCACGAATCACCGTGGGCAGACGAACAACCGGGGCCGCCGGTTCGGCAGACGCCGCCGAGGTTCCCAGGGTCAGCCCGTCAACGACCGAGCCTTCGGCCGCGGGGACAGGTTCACTCGCCGCCGCACTTTCAGCAGCCGCCGCACCTTCGGTTGCAACCACCGGATCATTGGGCTGGGCTTGAGATTCGCTCACTTCGTTTTCCATGACTGTCTTACCTGATCAAACAAATGTCTTCGAATGGAATGCGGATTTCAGAGTTCGCGTCGGCAGGCCGGTTACAGCGCCCGCGGGGTCGGGACCTGCGACTGATGGGGATGTTCATTCCCCTTGTAAACCTTGAGCTTCTTCAGCATGTGCCGGCCCAGCTTGTTCTTCGGCAACATGCGGCGAACGGCCAGACGCAGAATGTCTTCAGGACGCTTTTCCAGCATTTCGGCGGCGGGAACGACTTTGCGTCCACCCGGATAACCGGTGTAATAATCGTACTGCTTGCTCAGCATCTTCGAAGTGAAGTTCGGATGCGTGGGGTGGGCCATCCGACGTCCGCCGAAACGCACCTTTTCGGCATTGATCACGACAATGAAATCGCCCACATCGACATGCGGAGTGTACTGCGGCTTGTGCTTGCCCATCAGGATCGTCGCCAGTTTCACGGCCAAACGGCCGACGACATGCCCGGAAGCGTCAACCAGGATCCAGTCGGGGTTGATTTCCCCGGGTTTTGCGAGATACGACTTAGTCACGTGAATATTCCTCAACTTGATGACGACGAAGTTCTAACCCCATCGGGTGATGACCAGTTTTTCGCGGCGATTCGAACCGAAAACTGGCGATCACCTGCGCAATCCAAGCCTGACATCATGTCTTCAGGCAGGCCGTCGCTTTGCACTCCCCGGGGAAGCGCGACGGAACGGGGCAGTTTAACCGGTTTCGGTTCTCGATTCAATGGCTCCCACACAAATTTGGAGCAATCTCGACTCGCCCTCCCTGGCCCCTCTATTTCCGGGCCCCATTCTAGGGCGCTGCCTCATGCACTCCCAGTCTCAATCTCATCCCGCGCCAGAAATCCCGGAAAAATCTGCCAGCGAAACTCCCCACTGCGGGCTTCAGCTCAGTCAAAACCGCCTGGGAACCAGACCCCAACTCATCCAGCTCGCCAAAATTGACACAAACCATTGTTTAATATACAGTTAAGAGGAATCCAACAGCACCAGCGGACTCCCCGGCACAGAGACACACGCTTCAGTGGCCCCTGGCATATGAAATCTCCCGCTCCAGACCAGCCCAAGATCCCGGCCACTGCTTTACCCATCCCTGCTTCCGCCAAGTCCACCGCGGAACAACTCTCGGCGACAGTTCTCTATCCCCACGGAGCCGACCCTCATCCCAGCATCCTGGGCGATGCCGAGGTGTTCGCACCAGGAACGCTGCTCAAGCACTTCCGCATCGTCCGCCTGATCGGTCGAGGCGGCATGGGAGACGTGTATGAAGCGACCGACGAATCCCTCGAACGCACCGTCGCCTTGAAGGTCATTCAGGCCGGCAAACAGATCGCGACCACCGACCATGCCCGTTTGATTCACGAAGCCCGTTCACAGGCCCGCATCAATCATCCGCATGTCGTTCAGATTTATTACGTCGGCCTGGAACCCGATTGCCCGTTCCTGGCAATGGAATTCGTCATCGGCAAAACACTCGCCGAGAGTCTCCGCGAGCAGCGCCCCTCATTCCGTAACGTCGTCCGCATTGCACTGGAAGTCACCCGGGCCCTGGCCAAGGCCAACGAAATGGGCATCGTGCATGCTGACATCAAACCCAGCAACATCATTCTCGACCAGGCCGGCACGGCTAAGCTTTCGGACTTCGGCCTCGCCCGCCCCGTCTCCGCCGACCCCTCCCGCACGACTGGCCTCACCGGTACACCCAAGTACATGGCCCCCGAACTGTTCACCGGACTTCCCAACTCAGCCGCCAGCGACATGTACTCGCTGGGCATCACGCTGTTTGAAATGACGTTCGGAAGTTACCCCTACGCCGACTCGGCGACTTCATTCTCACAACAGATCACGCTCCATCGAACTGCGGACATTGAATTCCCCAAACCGTGGCCCGAGGGAATTCCCGAAGGCTGGCGTTCGGTTCTGGAACGCCTCCTGGCCAAACAGCCAACCGATCGCTTTGCCAGTTATGCCGAATTGCGGGCAGCGATCAGTCAGTTCCGCCCCACCACCCGATTGCCCGCCGGACTGTTACCCCGCGCCCTGGCGTGGACGATCGACTTTGGTTTGCTCCTGGCCACGCTGGGAATGTTCGGAGTCACAGAGTTCCTGCTGCGCCTGGGCCTGGATAAACTCCTGGAAATCAAACTGGACTACCTCGTCGGTCTACTGGTGTTTCTGGCCCAGGCCGGTGCGTTTGTACTGATGTCGATCGCGCACGCGAAATTCAAAATCACTCCCGGCAAACGACTGTTTCAGATTTCGATCGCCGACTCGCACGGTCTCGACCTGGTCCCAGCACGCCTCGTCCCGAGATTGATTCTGTCGCAGTTTCCCGTAACGCTCATTCTGTTTATGGAACTGATCGACCGATTGACGGGCGAAGCCTTCGGCTGGCTGGTCCCCACCGCGGTCGCCGTCATGTTTCTGTGGTTCATCGGCAACGCCGTTTCCGTTTTGCTCGCGTCGAGTCGACTCGCCCTGCACGACCGCATACTGGGCTCGCGGGTCGTCGTCGATCAGGCCGAGTCCCAGACGCCGGTCACGGCATAAACCGAATGCTGCCCGCAGTCCCGTCAAAAAACAAACCGGCCCGACGGAGTTCCCGGGGCCGGCGACCTGCAAGGTGGGTGACAGAAATTTCAGCCGACTTCCAGGGCCTTTTTCACGCGACCCGTACGGGCATCGTACAATTGCAGCGTGCCGTCGTTGCCCGAGACAGCCAGAAACTGGCAGTCGGGCGAGAACTTGATATCCCAGACCATCGAAGCTGAAATCGAAATCTCGAAACGCTTACGGGCGGTTTCCAGATCCCAGACCACGATCTTCCGCCGGTGACCTCCCCAGGCGGCTGTTTTTCCATCGACCGACACGGCCATCGAAGTCACACCGAACAGGCCCGCCTTGGCTCCCAGGACTTCGCCCTTCCCGTTGGCATCCCAGATCCGAACGGTGTCGTCGAGACTGGCGGTCAGCACTCGCCCCTCAGGCAATACCGCCACCGACGTCGCCGGTTGTTCATGGCCCTGCCAGTTCTGCACTTCTTGTCCGGTGCTCAGGTCCCAGAGTCGAATCCCGCCCCCATAATTCGCCGCGGCCAGGTATCGACCATCGCTCGAGAATTTCAAATGGGTCGTGCGCACAGCCGGACCAGTTACCAGTCGGCGTTCCAGGTTGCGTTCGGGCGCGCTCTGCGGATCAATCAGAAACACCGAGCCATCCGTGGCGGCCACCGCCGCTTTCGTCCCATCAGGCGAGACGGTTGTCCACGAAAACTCGGATTCACCCGGCAACTCCAGCACCAGGCGATCTTCACCCGACTCCAGTCCCGACCACCACAGGCGTCCTTCGCGCGTCGCCACCAACGCGTAGCGGTCGTCCGCCGCCAAATCGGCTGAGACAATCGTCTCTCCTGGCGGTCCCACGCTGACCCGCCGGGGTCCCTCATCCAGATTGTGCAGAATGAGCGGCCCCGCTTCGCCGATTTCCCCGTGTGTCACCGTCAGCAATCGCCGACCATCCGCGGACCACGAGATTTTTCGCACAGCCGTCGAGGAAATCGGGGTCACAGCTTCTTCGAGTTCCGAGGGATTCAAAAACCCGCCCGGCTGCAACGCGGCCGGCCGGCTGGCGACCCACACTCCCAAGGCGACAATGCCACCGATAATGGCCAGACCGGTCCCTGTTTCTCGCAGTTTCATGACACTCTCCAACTTTCCTAAGACCTGAAAAACGACCGCGGCGGAGTGCCCCGAATGGGGTGCTGGTGAATCTAAGACATTTTGCCTTGTCGGTCAATTTCAGTATTTCGACAGGATCTCGTTCTACTTCGCCCGACACCTGGGATTCTTGGATTTTTTTTCAAAATCCCAGGTGTCGCGACGCCAAGCTCGCGAGTAACCCTAATGCCCCGAAGGCGTTGGAGTCGCGCAGCAACTGGCCCTGAACCTGGCCTCATCAGCCCCCAGGTCACGCCGACACCCCATACGGCGCACTGGTCCTGCACCGTACGGATCTCGGCTCGACAACCGCCCTCTGCCTTACCCTCAAAGGCGAAGCCAGAGCCTCAGCCTTTGTTCACACCGAACACGAACGGCTGGGCCTTTTCCAGTTTGTCGGTCACATCGCCGTTGAGTTTGAAGATCTCTTTTTCGACCTGCAGTTCCTTTTCAGGTTGCCCCGGGCTGAAGTCGAGCCTGGAGACATCGATCCAGACCACGTTCGGTGCGTAGGTACTCTCAAAGTAGTAACGGCCGCTCGTCAGGTCCTGCACCGACCGGAAAATCGTACTGGAAACATTGGGCTTCTTCGGATCCGGTTTGCCGAAGGGCACGGAAACGTTCCGGATCACACTGAACATGAAGGCTGCCCCTTCGTCCCGATTGGCCGGCTTGGGCAAGTTGTCGGCATAGTAAGCCGCCCGTACGAAGCGATCGGTCGGTGTCCGTTCGCCGGGCAACGGCTTATCGCCACCGAACGTGCGATAGTTCTTGAGGTTCTCGATCTGCTTGTCGTAGGTGGGCTCGTTGGTCATCACGGTGAATCGCTTGTCGTGATACACCTTGGCCTTGCCGGCGATGTACTCGATCACCGCTGAGTCGCCGGTCTTGTCCGAGAGTGAGATATGCACCAGAGTCGGAAAGCCATTCGGCAAGATCAGCGTATCGATCTGGAACGCGAACGACTTCTGCGCTTCGACCGACTCGGCGACCGATGCGTAATTATCGAGGAAGTACTGCACCCACTGGGTGACCCCCAACCCTTCCCGCTTGGGATCGCGCTTGCCGTAGTCGCATTCGCCGGCCAGATACAGAATATGGGCACTCAGCCCTTTCTCGTTGACTCCTTCGTGGGTGGCCAGGTCGTAACCGGTGATCACCAGGCTGCCGTATTTCGACGTCCACTTGTGAGGATTCTCGGCCACCGCCCCGACGCGTTGCATGCCGCGCGGATACACGCGGAAGGCGGAGTTGGCCTTCTCAGTCCAGCCCTGCGTCCGCCCCACGAACACTTGCCCATCCCCGGCCTGCCAAAGGACGCGAGAACAGGGGAGTGCCGTCGAGGCCGTGATCAGACTGATCAGACAAACCGCCAAAGCTCCAACAAGTTGACGCATGGAGTTGCTCCAGATGTAAGTTTTGCCGCCACTGAAACCGCAGACTGCGCAGCCTCATTCATCCGCCACCCACTACCCAGCCGGCAGACCGAACGACGGCCTTATTCGGTCAGCTTATTTACTGCCCGCGCGGCCGACAACTCAGTCCCCTCCGGTCCAGCCACGGGCGCCAAGTTTTTCTTAACGAAATCAGCCTACGTCAGCACGAACCGCATCCACCCAATCGAGCCAGCCCCCGCCCCCCGCGAACTGGGGCCTTCTCCCCCGTGTCTTTGATTTTAGTTGGTGGCGAACGAGTCTGCTTTAGCAGCCAGTTTCAACGGGTATCGACCGACCACAAGGGAGAAAACCCCGGCGGCCACAGCTTGCCCTTACGCTCTGCGGTTTCCGTTAAATCATGGCAAAATTGTGATGTCCGCTTCGTTCACCAAGGATAAACTAGGAATTCTCGGGACCGAGCTTGGGCCAGTGGGCTGCCAGATTCCTGAATCGTTTTTTAATTGAAGGACCGTTCAATGGCTGACTTCGAACAGAAACATGTCTGGGAATACGCCTACCGCATCACCTGGAAACGCATCTTTCGCCAATGTCTGTGGTTCACTCCGTATCTGGTCGGGATGCTGATCGCCGGCCGCTATATCGACGATCCATACGCTTTCAAGATTTTGCTGATCTGTGTTGCCGCCACACTGTTACAATGCACGTTCATGGGCCTGAACATCGCCCATCGGTTCACGTATCGTCAACGGATCGCCTGCACCAGGGGGGCGGTCATTGTGCCGGTGTCTCACTGGTCGCACGTGGAAACCGAGCTTCCGTATCATCGAATTCACGCGATCACAGTCTGCGCCGGCGGACGCAGCGGTTACAACCTGGTGCTGCATCACACCGATGGCGAATACTGGATCGATGCAACGATGCTGCATCCGAATGCGCTCGCAGAGGTGCATGCTCAGGTCAATGCCCGGGTCGCGGAATGGCGGTGTGCGAATGGTCTGCCCGTCGACCCGGCACTTCTGCCGCCCCGCCAGGAGCGAGTCAGCGCGGTGCTGAAGGCGTTAGTCGCGGGAATGTGCTTTGTGCTCGGTTTGCTTTTCGTGTTGAATTTCGGAAAGCAGATTTTCAAAAATGCCGAGAGCTCGGACTGGATATTCGCCGCGTTCTTCTGGGCGATTGGGCGGAGCGTCGGACTCTGTGCATTGCACGCCGAGAGAAACCACCGCCAGGAAATCGCGTTGTATCGCGAACAGGTGCGGGAATATCACACCGAAGTCCGGACAAAAGTATCGCGGCTCAATGACGCCACAGGGAATTGCAACCAAACCGCGCACCATCTGGCCGCTTCCGCCGGCACGAGGTTCAATTTCCGTGTGTTGATCGCGTTGGCGTAAAACTCCTGCAGAACTTGAAAGGAAATGCCGATTGACCCGGCTTTGATGAGTTCGCGAGCGCGAACCGTTTTGCGAGCGTCATCCGGTCGACCACTGGCAGCATAGAGCAATACGTTGGTGTCAACGAAAGCGATCGAGCCGTTCGGCATAGAGTTCTTCCCGAGAGAATGGGCCGGCACTTCCCGATTTGTGACGATCGCGCGAGTCGGCATCCGCGAAGAGCCGCTCAAGCCAGCCCTGGAGTGCGACCAGGTCGTCAGTTCCAGCCCACTGCGCCAAGAACTGCTGCACAACGAGGCTAATGGACGTGTCCTCAGCCGCTGCTTTACGACGAGCTCGCTGGTATACGGAATCATCCACAGAAATCGTGATATTCGTCATTTTTTCACAATAATTGTGAATCTGCGGCAGGTCATTTTATTTCGTAACAGGTTAGGCGGCATGGGGTTGGACAGTTCAACGGAGGGGTACCTGAATTCGTTGTAAAGGTGAGTCACGTCCTCCCAGTCGCAGCCCGAATCAATGCGGCCGCGTCGTCGCAAACAGAATCCAGCCCATCCAATCGCCTCGCCGGGGATATGTCCATTTCCCGCAACACCCCTGTTTTTAGTCGGCTTCAGCCATGCCCGCACATACTGCTCGCGAGGAGAATGGTCGCCATCTGCTCGGCGGCGAGAGCTATTGCCACCCATTTTTTGACTGAATGCAACAGCGCTGTCCAGTTTTTTGACCAGAAACGACAGCCCCATCGCATCGAGCGGTCCGCAACCACACCATGTCAAACAACTGCGTCGTTGCTGCCTGTGGAACGGGAGCGACGAAAGTACTGACTTTGGTCAGATTCGCGTTCGTTTCGGGAACAAAGAAGGTCCTCGATCATCGGGCGCAAATCATGTCACTCAATTCAGTTTCCGTCTGCTTCGCCGCTTCGGTTCGCAACATGGTTCGCTGGGCTTGGGGTGCACCGAAGAGGCGGAAGCGCGATCACCTCGCTCCCGCTTTCACCTTGGCGGTTACGGACATCCGCGGCAATGCGATGGATGTCGTTATCAAATTTTGCCGCGAGTCGTCGTTTGATGGAAAGAATTTCATCGTTTGGATCAGGAATCATATTCGGTCGCCTTGAGTTGTTCCGGAGTACAGATGACGGGCGGAACGAATCCGGCCTCTCGACACGTTCCGGCAATTTGAGCCTGTAAGTGTGGGTTGAGAATATGCTTGAAGTTCCAAGTCGCAATAAATTGTACACCGTTTGTCGCTGCCGTTGCTATGTGCAAAGCGTCGCGAGGTTCCGTGGAAGGCACCGCTTTCCGGACAATCAGCAACTCGGCAAGTAGTTCTGCTTCAGACGACACGTTCAGTAACGGAATACCCTGGAGTATTTCCAATCGCTCTGCTGCAGCCGAAGGATCACCGCCGCCACACTCGTCCAGCGTGAGTCGCGATGTGACGATGCGATATCGCTTGGTCGCCTTCGCCCACCAATCG
Organism: Planctomycetota bacterium; assembly: GCA_018242565.1. Lineage (GTDB taxonomy): Bacteria > Planctomycetota > Planctomycetia > Planctomycetales > Planctomycetaceae > JACQFH01. The sequence continues at coordinate 66,092 of JAFEBR010001138.1, forward strand.
CGTGTAATTCGTTGTCGTGAAGCGATGTCCGGATTGGGATGCATTCGACCAGCGATATTTCCGACGACAGTTGTTTCAATGTAAACAATGTCCATGTGGGCATCCGATCGCTAAGCGAGTTGGTCTTCGCGGCGCGGCGACAAAACGACTTTTCCATTGATTTCAGGCCAAAATCGACGTTCGCGTTCGGTCGAATGGATCGTGTTATGGGGGGAACAGACCGGACAACGCAGGTCGCCATCCGCGGACGCTTTCATTCCCTGGAATAAGAGGTACTGTCGACCTCGTTGGCCTACGGTCCCGTGCTTTTCGGCGCAAGACCATCGCGGCAGGCACAGCCTGCCCTGCGCCACGCTTTCCGGCCAAATCGAAACCGTGTTCGGTCAACCAGCAGTCGCCGCTCGCGTCATTCGCCCCCCATCCACGGCAGACCTCCGCCGGGCCGGCAGCATTCACAGCCGGGCAGTTTGGGGTGCGTTGCTCCAAATCCGTACGAGCCGTCGCGGAAATAGAACTTGGGCTCGGCCTGGTTCTTGCCGCCAATTTCCGACATGGTTTTGGCGTCGAACACCCGTCCATTCGCGATGACCAGTTCGATCCGTTCCGTATGGCGGATGTCTTTCGAAGGATCGAAGCCGCGCTCAATCACCACCAGGTCGGCGAGCTTGCCCACCTCGAGCGAGCCGAGATCTTTATCGAGTCCCAGGTACGTCGCTCCGTTCAGGGTGCCGCACTGTAACGACTCCATCGGGCTCATCCCCCCCTGCACGAAACTCCATAACTCCCAGTGGGTCGAGAGGCCGGCCAATTGACCGTGGCCTCCGGCCTGCACCAGACCGCCCTCCTGCACGACCTGCCGGGCAATTTCTGCCACCTTGATGTGGTTGTAGTCCTCGAGGGGCGCCTTCTGCCTTCGCCGTGAACGGGGATGCAGGACGAAGGGGGGCACAAACTGGTTCAACCGCGGATGCAGCCACAGGTCGTCGACTTCATACCAATACCGCTCGCCCGAGATCCCGCCGTATGCGACACAGAGCGTCGGTGTGTAGCCAACTTTTGTATTGCGCCATAGATCCATGACGTCGTCATAGGCCGTCTGCACGGGGAGCGTGTGTTCGATGCCGGTGTGGCCGTCGACGATCATCGTCATGTTGTGCATGAACGTCGAGCCCCCTTCCGGCACCACCATCATTTCGAGTTCGCGGGCCGCTGCGATGACTTGTTGTCGCTGATCGCGACGCGGCTGGTTGTAGCTTTTGACGCTGAAGGCGCCGATGGCTTTCATGCGGCGCAAGTGGAATTTTGCATCGTCCAGGCTGTCAATCTCGGCTTTGAAGCTGCCGGCGGCACCGTACAGAATGGTCCCCGTCGAGAAGATGCGGGGGGCGAGAATGCCTCCCGCTTTCGCCAGTTCACTGGCGGCGAACACCGATGGCGAATCGTTCGAGGGATCGTGAATCGTCGTCACCCCCAGGGCCAACTGGGCATAGTTGATCCAATTGGCCTGCGGGGTCATGCCATTGCTGGCCTGCGATCCGTGGGCATGCACATCAATCAGTCCGGGCATGATGACCAGGCCTGGGGTGGCGATCGTTTTGACATCGGCGGGGACCACGACGGCGGTGCGGGGTCCCACGGCGGTAATGCGATTTCCTTCGACAATTACCGTGCCATCGTCAATCGTGCCCGCCGGGCCCATGGTGATGATCTTGCCACCCACCAGCGCGAACTTGGCGGCAGGCTTGGCGTAGGGGGCCGTGAATCCCACGTCGACCGCCAGCGGAGTCTTCTGGGCGGCGTCGGCCGCGCCCGCGGCGGCGGGATCTTTCAAG
>JAFEBR010000113.1 GCA_018242565.1 Planctomycetota bacterium
GCCGTCGTGCGTTTCCCCCACGCCGACGGCTGCGTAGTCACCGTGGATATGCTGATGGAAGGGGTTGACTTCCTGCTGCCCGAGGCCTCGCCCGAGCGCATTGGCTGGAAGTCGCTGGCAGTCAACGTGAGTGATCTGGCTGCGATGGCGGCATTGCCTGTCGCCTGTGTGGTCAGCGTGGCACTGCCGCGCCGCGGCGGGTTCGAACTGGGCCGGGGCCTGATGCAGGGGATTTCTCGCTGTGCCGAGCGGTTTCAACTGGCGCTGGCGGGCGGCGATACCAACACCTGGGATGGTCCGCTGGTGATCAGCATTACCTGTCTGGGAGAACCGGTGCCGCCGGGGGTCGTCCGCCGCAATGGCGCCCGCCCGGGAGACTGGATCATGACTACCGGGCAATTTGGTGGCAGTCTGGGGGGCAAACACCTCGATTTCTTGCCCCGGGTCGACGAGGCGCTGGCCTTGCACCGCCGAGTGGCGCTGCACGCCATGATCGACGTCAGCGATGGACTGGCGGCCGACCTGCGACACATTCTGGAAGAAAGCCAGGTGGGGGCTATTGTTGACGCCACTGCCATTCCGATTTCCGCGGCGGCGCTGGGACTTGAGGATGGCAAGTCACCGCTGGCGCATGCCCTCGGAGATGGCGAAGACTTTGAACTGATTTTCACTGTCTCGGCCGACGAGGGGGCCCAACTGCTGGCGGACCCGCCCTGTACCACGCCACTCACTCGCATTGGCGAGATCACCGCGGCACCCGACCTGCTGCTGCGGACCTCTGCCGGCGAGACGATACCGCTCGAAATCAGCGGCTGGAAACACGGGTTTCAATAAACCCTGGGGCGACGCTCAGGGTTCGTCGGCCGTCGATTGCGAACGTTCGACGTGCCCGCCGAAGAGGGCTTCGAGTTGCCGCAAATGTCTTCCGGTGGCGGTGTGAAAGATCACGGCGCGGCCCTTGCCTGCGGCTTCGATCCGACGGACTCCCAGTCCATGTCCTTTCAAGCGGCGGCGAACTTCCGAAGCGCTGAGGCTGACGTACAGGCTGCCCGATTCCGTCATGCGGAAACTCACTTATTGGTGACGACTTCCAGAATCTTCTGCTCACGCTGCTGCAACAGATCGCCTTGCCAGTCGAGGAGGCGGCCATACAGCCAGATGATCAGCGCACACTCGACCAGCGACAGCACGAGAAAGATCGGCAGGTAGGCCGGCCATTCCAGGTAGCGTGCCAGTGCTTCCACGCCCAGAGGAATCAAGGTGGGAATTGGCACGAGCGGAATGAACACCATGAAGATGACCATTTGCAGGGCAATGGTCTTGAATTTCGGATTGGCCGGCTTAAACGTCCCCGGCGCGATGTACAGCGGCGCGTAAATCGAACAGACGTTGGCCAGTAGACAGTCGAGCAGGAAGAGTGAGATGTAGTTCGGGACGATCGCCACCAGATGATCGATTCGCAGGCGGACAAAGACCTGTACGATCGTCAGCAGAAACACGGCGAGCAGCAGCGTAATCGCGGCAAACGCGAGATTCTTACCCAGCAGGATGTCGCGGCGCCGGGCTGCCGAGAGAACATAGACCCGATACCCTTCGCGATCGAAGCCGAACTGGTTCGACATCAACTGCATGATCCCGAACATGACAAAGAACAGGGCCCCGAAAGCGACGAGCGGGCGTGCCAGTTCGGGGATCTGTTTCGAGATCTGCATCAACGCGCCCCCGGTGACGCCGCACATCACGATCATAGTCAGGAGCATCATCTTGGCTTCGGGTGAGCGGAGAATCCCTTGCAGGGTAGCGAGCGCAACGGCCGAGACCGGTTCCGAAACGCGGGGGATCCGCCACTCGAGCAGGCCGGCCTTGGGGCGCGGTCCGGTGGAGGCCTGTGCTGTGGAATCTTGCGTCGCGGAGGCTTGTGCCGCGGCAGGCGTGGTCGACGTCGGTTGGGCATTCGAAAAGCCCCCCACGTACATCCGCACCGTGGTGCGGTACGCCCGTCGCAGGCTGAGTGCCCCGATAAGCGTCATCCCCAGGCTGCCCCAGACGGAAGGCCACGGATTTCCCTCGGCGGTGGCCATCACCCCCTGGGGAAACCAGCCGATGGGCAAAATGCGATTCGCCAGCAGAACAATGGTTTCGACACGGACCAGCGATTCGCGGTCGGCGATCTGGCGGGCCTGCTTTTGGTTTTGCTGCAATTCATCGAAGCGGCGTTGATGTTCTTCGAGAGTGATCTCCCCGCGCTCCAGCTTTTGCTGCAGGTCGGTCATTTCCTGCGTTTGTGCCACAAGCTGATTTTTCGTTTGGTTCGATTTCCAGAAGCCCATCAGGTTCAGCAGATTCGGCGTCTGCGACAGCAGGACGAAGCCCATTGTCACGCCGACCACCACGGTCCGCCTTCGTCGCGGGTTGGTCATCATCGAGGCCAGCCAACCCTGGAACTGGTACGTGACGGCCGTCACCATCAGCACGAATGCGGCCAGCGCCGGCAGGGCCAGCAGCGACAAGGGGCCTTTGACCCAGACAATCGCCAGGCAGATTCCCAGCCAGATCGGCAGGAAGAGCACCAGTGCCACCCGCACCAGAGAGGCCAGGTAGTTGATGAGAAACGCCCCGTTGACTGAGATTGGCAGATGCAGGAACTTCAGCAGCGACAGCGGTTCGGTCCGCTGCAGTTCGGTGATCAGGCCGATCATCCAGAAGAACAGGAACCCGATGACGAGTCCGTCGAGCGTGTACATCAGGTGTGCCGGTTGCAGCTTGGGCACAACGAATATTCCGCCCACAAGGCTGCCAAAGAACAGCGGCACCACGGCAATGATCAGGATGGCGGTAAACACCGTGAGCAGCACGGCATTGAGAGTACCGGCCCGGCGCCACTGATTGGCCATCAGGCGCCACCGCAGCCAGACGATGGCTTGAAGATGCTGCCAGTTCACGACTTGGCTTCCTCCAGCCAGTTGAGCGTGCGCGACGTGTCGTTTTCGGCACCGACCTTTTCGAGAAATCGGCTTTCCAGCGAACTGCCCTGGCGGAGCAATTCGAGTGACGTCTGCTCGACCAGTTCTCCCTTCACGATGATCCCCACGTGGGTGCACAATCGTTCGACGATTTCGAGCACGTGCGAGGTCAGGAACACCGTCGAGCCACGAGCGACGAAATGGGCCAGCACGTCTCGAATCACTCGTGACGTGACGGCATCGACCCCTTCGAACGGTTCGTCGAGGAACAACAGGTCTGGATTGGGAAGCAGGGCCGCGGCCATCGCCAGCTTCTTTTTCATGCCGTGCGAGTATTCGAGCGACAGCTTCTTCTCGTCCCGCTGCAGGTCAAGCAGGGCCAGCAGTTCGTCGATGCGGGTGCGGATCGTGTCGCGCGGCATCAGATGGATGCGGCCCACAAAGGTCAGATATTCGCGGGCAGTGAGATTGTCGAACAAGGCGAGGTCTTCGGGGATGACGCCCATCCTCCGTTTGGCTTGCAGCGCCTCGTCGGTGTTGAGCATGTTGTGCCCCAGCACGAGGACTTGACCGCTCGTGGGGGCTAAGAGCCCGGTCAGCATCTTGATCGTGGTCGATTTTCCAGCCCCATTGGGGCCCAGAAATCCGTAGAACGTCCCCCGTTCGACAGTCAGGTTGATGCCTCGGACGGCGCCAAAATCATTGTAGTACCTCGTGAGCTGGTGCGTTTCGATGGCAAGCGTCATGGACAACAGGTTTCGAATTCGAGTGACGGCTAAGACGTTTGATCTGATCTGCACGATAGCAGAGGCGTATCACGAGAACCACCGAAACTACACTCTGCGGTGGTGCCGCGGTCTGGCAGCACATCTTGCCCAGAGATTGGGGACGCGCAACACGCGGAGGCCCCGCATCAGGCGGCGTTCAGTTCTCGCACGATCTTCAACGCTTCGTCGACATGCTGTCGGCCCTGCAGCAGCGCGTTGAAAACATGCCGCACGACCCCCGATTTGTCGATCACGTACGTTACCCGGCCCGGCAGAATGAACAGTGTGTTCGGCACGCCGAACAGCTTTCGCAGTTCGCCTTTCTCGTCGGCGATCAGGTGGTACGGCAGTCCATGAGTCTGGGCAAATGACTGGTGGCTGGCATCGGAACTGCCGCTGACGCCGATCACGACGGCTCCCGCTTGTGTGAAGTCGGTGTAGGCATCGCGAAACGCACACGCTTCCTGCGTGCAGACCGCGGTGTTGTCGCGTGGGTAAAAGAACAGGACCACGGCGTGCTGGCCGCGAAACTGCGAAAGGGTCACAGCGGTCCCTGCCGAGTCGGTCACGGCGAAGTCGGGGGCGATGTCGCCCACTTGAACGGGTTTCATGGTGCCTCGGCATTGAGAAGTGTGTTCGTTGGGGACGCGAGCCGTTCGATGGGACTGGCATTCGCGCGTCTGGGATATTATTTCCGTTCCGGCAAGGTCAGGTCATTCGTCGATATGTCGACATTCAGGCCTTCGGTGGGGATCGGCAGCTTAAGCGTCCACAAGACCCCCTGGGCGACGAGTCGGCGGTAAGACGGTTCGCTCCAGTTGCGGTGGAAATGCAGTCCCGTGAAACCGAACGAGCGGCCTCCGTCTGGACGGTCCCACGCCCAGGACACCATGTGGGCTTCGCCTTCGATGCCGACGCGGAGCAGGGGGGTGATCGCGGAGTTTGATTTGGAAAGCTTCAGGCGGTAGTAGAATTCGTCTTCCAGCGACACACTGCTGACTCCGGTCAAGATTGGGTGGTCTGGGGTGGCCAGTTCGGTCCGCGTGGTCACTACGGCGAATTTGCGATCCGGACCGCCATGGCACGCTCCGAAGAGGGCGACATACTTGTCGATGGGCTGCGCATCGCGACAGCCAATCCCCCAGTGCAGGCCCGACAGCGCCCCGCCACGGGCCGCCAGACGTTGGAACGCCTCCAGTCGTGCGGCGTCGTGTTGCAGCCACTTGGCGCCTTCCGAGAGGAACAAGACCGCGCCATGGGCTTTGTCCAGCAATTCCGGGCCCTGCTGAAAGGGTTCGTCGGCTGAGACGATTTCGGCATGAACGCCATCAACGCGGTCCAGGCACTTTTTCAGAATCCGCAGGCCGGCGAAGTATTCGTGTGTGGCCAGTGGATGGCCGTCCGGCCCCTGTCCGAGCAGCAGGATCAACCGGGAGTCATCGGCCACAGCGACCCCAACCGACTGCGTCAGGCAGAAGAAGGCCAGGCACAGCCCCAGTAATCGGCCTGAAAGCGGGCCGCGACAATGCCGGCGGGGGACGAGATGGTCTTGAGCTGTTGGTTGTTGCCGGGCTGGTTTCTGGTTCACGAAGGGACCGATCATCAAAAATTTCCTGAAAAAACTGCCGGGATCTCGGAATTATGTACGAAAGCGGACGCCGGCCGCCACTAATCAGGGAAAGTCGTTGTTGTTTGTCGTTTTGGAATCGGGAGTCTTGCATGCGGTTGACCCTGCGGACACTGCTGGCTTATCTGGACGATGTGCTCGAACCGGCCCATGCCCGGGAAATTGGCGAAAAGCTGGCAGAGAGCAGTTTGGCCTCGGATCTGGTCAGCCGGATTCGTGACGTGATGCGCCGCCGGCGTCTGACGGCCCCGATGTTGTCTGGTCCCGGCGTTGGAATCGATCCCAATACCGTGGGCGAATACCTCGACAACACCCTGCCGCCCGATGGGGTCGCCGATGTCGAGAAGATCTGCCTCGAGTCGGATGTGCATTTGGCCGAGGTGGCGGCCTGCCATCAGATTCTGACGCTGGCCCAAAGTGAACCGGTGGATGTCTCGGCCGAAACCCGCGAGAGGATGTACGCACTCGGACCCGCCGCGGCCAAGGTAACGATTCCCGAACCCGCGGCGTCGCCCGCGTCGCTCGATGCGCGTCCGGGGGTTGCCAGTGGTGCGGTCCCAGTACATTTTGA
>JAFEBR010001139.1 GCA_018242565.1 Planctomycetota bacterium
AAGCTCAACTTGTCGCGTTTCGTAGCGGAATTCAGCCAGACATTGACCAGCAGGCATGGGACATCAGGATTCGGAGTCGGGAAGAGCACATCCAGCACTCGAATATATCAGAATCAATCGGGCTCGGAATATTACCCGGGATATCACCGGTTTTTGCAGGTGCCTGGTGCCGGGGTGGTGCCGGACCGTCGGGGGACTAATGCCAGTCGTGGGGCTTTGTATCGCTCTGTGCTGTCGTTGCCATGGAGCGTGGGCAAAACTCGTCTTTTACCGTTCGAAATCGCGTGATAAAGTCCCGGCACGCTACGCCGGATGGACTTGGAAATCCGGCCTGTTTCCTGGCGCACAGGCGGCCGCACGATGTGGAACACTGAAACTTGTCAGGTCTCAAGTCGCAGTTCGCCAGAATTGACGAAATCGACCGCTCCCGGGCCGGGAGCTTCTGGACGGATCTTGTGGGGGCTGATGCTGGTCCTGCTGGTCGCCGCTGGTCCCTGGGCCGTGTATCGGGCCGCAGTGCGTGGCGGGTCAGACTTTCCTTACTTTGAAGATGCGGGGCGATTTGTCGCTGAGCATGGCACGCGACACCCGCGGACCGCGTTGTACCGATACCTTCCCTCGCTCGATGTGGCTTGCGTCCCTTTGACCTGGTTGCCGGTGCCCGTCACCGCGACCCTCTGGTACGCGATCAATGTGGGCTGCTGGCTGTTGTTGTTGCGGTCCATCCGCCGGGAACTCCTGGCGGGAGTACAGTCGCAGTTTGCAGCAGAAGTCACGCTGGCGGCTGGCTGGCTGGGTTTACCACTGGCCATCGATGGATTATTGCTCGGTGGTTTCCACGCCATGATGCTGTGGCTGATGATTGCCGGGCTGTGGCAGGTCAGTCGCGGACGGTCATGGGGTGGGGGGCTGCTGCTGGGGGCGGCCACCTGGCTCAAGCTACTGCCCGTGTTTGCCGTGGCTTATCTGGTCTGGCGCCGCAAGTGGAAAGCCGTCGCCGTCGCAATGCTGGCGGTGGTTGTGATCAATACCGTGTTGACCCTTCCCGTCTACGGCTGGCGCGAGTCTGCTGAATTGCATGCGGAATGGTTTTGGGGTGATGCGGTGGGGACAGGCGATCGGCAACTGGCCGGTGCCAACAACAGCGACGAAGATCGCATCACGAATCAGTCGCTGCTGGTTGTCATGCGCCGATTTCTGACCGACCGAGGCGGGTTTCCTCAGCTCGTGCTGGCACGTCTGGGCGAAAATCAGATGACGCTGGCCGGCTTATCGGCACTGGGCGGCTTGGCGCTAGCGGTATGGTTGCTGTTGCGCCGCAGTTCGCGTCAAGGGGTGGCAGATCAGGGGGCAGAAATTGCCCTCGTGACGTTGTGTACGGTGTGGTTTTCGCCTGTCGTCTGGAGTTATCACCTGATTGCTGCCGTGCCGGCGACTGCGGTCGTGCTGTCGCGCCTGCGACAGGCCTGGCAGCGGTGGTGCGTGATTGGACTCTGGGGCGTCGGGATGGCGTTGTTCACGGTGGAGTTGGGCCGGGCCGCCGGACACATGTTGTGGGTCACGTTTGCGGTCGGTGGCATTCTGGCCTGGACGATGCTGGTAACCCGTCGTCCCGAGTACTCCGTTTTGACGAGCGTGTCGCCGCATTCGGAAGGCATCACGCCAGCCCTGACGCCGGCTCCAGTCAGTTTGCCCGAGACCGTGGCATTGCCTGAATGACCGGACGAGGTCTGCACTTCGGCCCAGGTTGTTTAATCATTGCGCAATAAAAACGGGGTGCAGATCGAATGTCGTTCTGCACCCCGTCTGTGTTGTCGCGGTCGGAATGGGCGTCCCCAGGGATAGCCGCCGACTAGCCCAGTTTCTCGATAGCCTTGCGCACGTTCTGCAGGCAGATTTCGAGGTCAGGAACCGGATTCTTGGCATTCTCTTCGTATTCGAGCGCCAGGCAGTGCTTGTACTTGATTCGATCAAGAACTTTCAGGCAGCCGACGACATCGAGATCGCCTTCGCCCAAAATCTTGAAGTGAGTCGCGTCTTTCACGTCCTTCAGGTGCACGCCGAAAACACGATCCTTGAGACGTTCCAGGGCTTCGACGGGGTTTTCCTTGCTGCGCAAGTAGTGACCTGTGTCGACACACGCTCCGATGCGGGGGTGATGATCTTTAACGGCATTCACGACGTCATCGATCTTGTCGTAGCTGGCGTTGGGCCCGTGATTGTGAATGGCAATGTTAACGCCATATTCTTCGACGAGCTTATCGAGAAGCTTGAAGGTGGCTTCGTCCTTCTTTGGGTCGGCACTGATCGATTCGATGCCGATGGCCTTGGCAAATTCGAACACCTCGCGGGCTCGCGATTCATTCGCATCGAAGCCAACCACGCCGAAGGCGATCAGTTTCACCTGCGAACCGGCCAGCATCTGCTTCTGTTCGGCGATGTACTTGGGGACCGACGCGATCTTGATATGATCGGGATACGATTCCCAGAAATGCAGCCCCAGTTTTTGCGAGATCTCGAGCGCCTGCTGGACCTTGAATTCCCGCAGAGAGTAGCTCTGGATCCCCATTTTGAAACCGCGGTACGGGTCGTCAGCGGCCAACGCCGACGGACCGGTGGCGCAGGCGATGGCTGCCGCCGCACCGGCTTTCAAAAAATCACGCCGCGAGAAATCTCGTTGGTCGAACATGGTGCAATCCCGAGGGCTGGAATCAATCGGCCGAACAAACATGGAACAGGGAGGTGAAGTCCCGGTTCACTTGGCAGCGTCGGTGCTCGCCGGCGCGGCGGGCGCCTTTTTCTGAGCCAAAGCGCTCAATCGGGATTTCAGCCGGGCAGCTTTGTTCCGATGGATGAACTTCTTGGCTGCAGCCTGGTCCAGTTTCTTGCTGGCCGTTTTCAAAGCGTCGTCGATGGCGCCCGTGTCGCTCGACTTGACCGCGTCCTGAACCTTCTTGATGACCGTGCGGAGCGACGTCCGCGCCGCGCGATTTCGCAACCGGCGCTTGTTCGCCTGGCGCATCGCCTTGGCGGCATTTCTGTTATTAGGCATAGTCTCTACGAAAAAACGGTTTCTGAATACGGAAAACTTCCGGACTCACCAGTCTACTGGATGGTGCCGAAAGCTGCCAGTCACAGCGGGTCGTGTTGGCCGATTTTTATGGATCGGCGCACTAATCGTCGAAAATCGCACTGATGACGTTCTGGGGAACACCGTCGACGGTACCTCCGCCGGTCGGTCGAGTCGTACCCGGCAACGTCCGCCACTGCGCCAAGGCTTCGAGTAGTTCCGTTGCGTTCCGGAACCGGTCTTCTGGCCGTTTAGCCACCAGTTTTTGGTAAATTGCGTCGATTTGGGGAGGGATTTCAGGGTGTTTATCGCGCAGCGAAGGGGCCTGCGCTTCCCGATGGGCCATGATGCGGGCCATCGGCGTATCGCGGACAAACATCGGTTCGCCACAGACCAGAAAGTACCAGGTGGCTCCCAGGCTGTAGAGGTCCGAGGCCGGTCCTGCCTGGCGTGAATCGAGGGCCTGTTCGGGAGAGGCGTAATCGACCGTCCCCATAAAGTCACCCGACTGGCTGATCGCGACATTTGTGCCGGAATCGCTGGCGCGACTGTTCTTTTCGTCAAACCGCGCCAGGCCCATGTCCAGGATTTTGACCACCGAGTTCTTGTCAATCAGCAGGTTGGCCGGTTTGATGTCCCGATGCACAATTCCCTGGGAATGGGCATATTCCAAACCGCGGGCGGCCTGCAGAATACAGTTCAGGGCCTTGTCGCCGGGCATGGGGCCGTGCTCTTTGACGTAGCGCGCCAGGTCAATCCCTTCGACCAGTTCCATCGCGAGAAAATGTGTGCCGTTGTGTTCGTCGGCATCATACGCAGCCACGATATTCGGGTGTGTCAGTTTGGCTGCGGCTTCCAGTTCGCGTTGAAAACGCAGAAAGACCTCGGGATCTTTCTTTCCCGCCTTGGGAAGCACTTTGACGGCGACGAAGCGTTTCATTCGGCGGTGCTGGGCGCGAAACACCATCCCCATGCCGCCGGCTCCCAGCCGATCGAGCAGGACGTAATTTCCCAGAATCAGTCCTTGGGTTTTACCCAGGTAAATCGCATTGGCCTGGAACACGGTTAGTTTTTTCTGACGGGCGAGCTCCTTGGCAAGTGCCTGGGCGTCTTGCTGGAGTTTTTGGCGCGGTACCTGCCGCTGAATCTCTGCCAATTCCTCAGTCGACAAAATGCCGCTGTTCGCGAGGTTTCTCAGAAAGGTTTCAACCGTAACAGCCATCCCGACGCTCGCCGACCATGTTCCCGTATCAAGAAAATCCACGGAAATCGTGCGTTCCAAGAATGACGCGGAGGCGATTTCCGTGCCGTGAAGTATACACCCGGTTGGAGGTTTGCCACAACCAGCGGCAGTTTTCGCAAGATCCAAGCTGGTGACGCGGGACTGCGGCCGTGAGTCTGCAGATCGCCTGGCGTCTAAAGCGGTTCCACGACATCTCAAGTTCGGGCCGCTCGGGGCCTTCTTGCTGAACACGTCCGGTG
>JAFEBR010001140.1 GCA_018242565.1 Planctomycetota bacterium
GAAAAACCTGCTGGGGACAGAAATTCCTCGGACGATATAACCTGTAACAGTTTAGCAACTCCGCGGCACATCGCACGCGCCACGACCGGGCGATCAGAAAAAACCGGGGTCGCGCAAGACGCAGTTGAACGCGACAGATTTCGCCAGATCACGACCGGGATGGCCGGGTTCAGGCCAGGTTATTCCTCGAACGTGGCTTTCCGCCGCAGCAGATGGTGGTAGTGCTGGGCGAAGCGATGGGCCTCGTCGCGGATGTACTGTAACAACCGCAGGGCATACGAGTGCCGGCTGAGTCGGCGGGGCTCGGCTTCGCCGGGAACGTAGATTTCTTCGTTCTGTTTGGCCAGCGAAATCGTGAATGGCGGGGTGACGCCGATGGCGCGCATGGCTTCGAGTCCGGCGTTCAATTGTCCAATTCCGCCATCGATCAACAGGATGTCGGGGAACGATTCGCCGTCTTTGGCCAGGCGCGATAACCGGCGGCTGACGACTTCGCGAATCGAAGCAAAGTCATCGATCCCCTCGACGCCTCGGATGCGGAAGCGTTTATAACCATGTTTGAAAGGGAGCCCATCGATGAACTGGACCAGGCTGGCGACCGTTTCATCGCCGCTGAGATGCGCGATATCGACCCCTTCGATGCGGCGGGGGGGCGCGGGGAGTTTGAAAATCTTCTGCAGACCGGCCAGGCCTTTCTGGGGATCCACGAAAAACACTTCAGGCTGTACGTGGTCCTCGAGATTGCCCCGCAAAGAGAGGTTTTCGAGCAGTTTCAGCTGATCGCGGATCCGCGCGGCTTTTTCGAACTGCAGATCCTGCGAGGCGACCCGCATTTCCTCTCGCAGTTCTTCGAGCAATTTGTCTTTCTTGCCGTCGAGGAACAGTTTGAGGCGATCGATATCGCGGCGGTATTCCTCTTTGGTGATCCGCAGGTTGCAGGGGGCGGTGCATTGTTTGATGCTGGCCAGCAGGCAGGGGCGGAACCAGCGCCAGCGTTCATCCTGTTCGTCGATGTCGAGCGAGCAGGTGCGGAACCGAAAGATCTTCTGCAGTGCGGTGATGGCCCCCCGCAGTTTCTTGGCACTGGTGAAGGGGCCGTACAGTTTGGTCCCCCGGCTCTGGGGTTTCCGGGTGAATTCAACGCGGGGAAACTCTTCGCGAGTCCAGATTTCCAGGTAAGGAAACGTCTTGTCGTCTTTGAGTTCCTGGTTGAACGGAGGCTGAATGTCTTTCACCAGCCGGGCTTCCAGGAGCAGGGCATCGACCTCGCTGTCGGTCTCGATGCAGTCGATGTCCACAATTTCGCGGACGAGGTCGGCGGTCCGGCGGTCGAATTCGGCCGCGGTCGTGAAATAGCTCGAAGCCCGGCTGCGCAGGTTGACCGCCTTGCCCACGTACAGGACCCGGCCCACGCCGTCCTTCATCAGGTACACGCCGGGCGTCGTCGGAAACTGACGCACCTTTTCTCGAGCTAGCGAATCCTTACTCATGGCTGTTGACAGTAGCTGACCCTGCCGTGATTTCGCAAGTTGAATTGCCGGTTGAAACACGGGAACCGGATCGCGATCCATTCATTGTGTTCGCGGACGTCAACCAATGTGGTCATCTCGCTCCGCCGAGATGCTTATCTGGACGATCCACGCAGTTTGAGCTGGCGATTCACACCAGCCGTGACCGGCGAGAATTGTCGGCCGCGTGCGATGTCGCGAGCAGGCCTGGGCACGACACTCGGTCTGGCTGCGTAGCGTCAATTGAGGGGTGAGCCGGGTATCCATCTCGACGGAGCGAGATGACGACATTGGTCGAGCTGAGGAATTGAAGTACCGAGCAGAGGTCTTCGAACGCCCTGTCGTCGGTGTCGGAATCAGAAGCTGCATTCGTCCGACACGCTTCGCCCGCTGCACCCCCGACGAGAAGAACGCCAGCATCGTCGTCCGTTCGGCAAGTTCAATAGTCCTCTGTACAGCGAATCTTCTCCCGTAATAAACTTAAACCCAACACACGAATTCGAGAAGTGGAATCGATCTGATGAAAAATGACTCCGATTTGCTCATAGGCTTGAGTACGGGGGAGTAGGAGGCATTGTCGGACTGTTTATTGGCGCCTGCGGCACACGATCGTCTCGATATTCTCTTGTCTCGAAACGCTGATCAGGGACTTGATCCTGTCGAAATCTCAGAACTCGATCAGTTATTAGACCGAGTCGATCAACTGACGATTCTGAAAACTCGGGCCAGGTCCACGCTGCAGCAACTCCAGGCGGATGCCGGAGTTTCACGAGAGTGACCGCCTACTTGCCGGTTGGACTGCAGCAGTAGGTTCGCGACTGGTTTGCGAACCGGTGCGCGTATTGCCAATCGCCGGAAGAGCTGCCGTGCGACATACGGAGTGTGAAACGCGTTCGCGGGCTACCGCGATGCGTCGATCCAATTCCGCGAGCGTGCGACGGCGCGTTGCCATTCGCGGTGGCGTTCGTCGGCGAGCGTGCTGTGCGATTGCGGGGTAAACTCGCGGTCGAGGGCCCAATTGCCGGCGATTTCTGATTCGTCCTTCCAGTAACCGACCGCCAGACCGGCCAGGTATGCGGCCCCGAGGGCCGTCGTTTCCGACACTTGCGGACGACGTACGGTGACTCCCAGCAGATCGGATTGAAACTGCATCAACAGATCGTTTCGCGACGCCCCGCCGTCGACTTTGAGTTGCCCCAGCGCAATTCCTGAATCTCGCTGCATCGCATCGAGCACGTCGCGGGTTTGAAAGGCAATCGACTCGATCGCTGCCCGGGCGATATGAGAACGGTTGGTACCCCGAGTAATGCCCACAATCGTGCCGCGGGCGTCGGGGTCCCAATAGGGCGCCCCCAGTCCGACGAACGCGGGAACAAAATACACGCCTCCGGAATCCGGCGCTTCAATCGCCAGTTCCTCGACCTCGGCCGAGGTGCCGATCAGCCCCAGGCCGTCGCGCAGCCACTGGACGACGGCTCCGGCGATAAACACTGAGCCTTCGAGGCAATACACCGGCCGTTCACTGCGCGTACAACCCAGCGTCGTCAGCAGTCCGTTCTGTGAAACGATTGGTTTGTCACCTAGATTCATTAACAGGAAGCAGCCCGTGCCATACGTGTTCTTCGCGGTCCCAGGTTCGAAACAGGCCTGTCCGAACGTGGCTGCCTGCTGGTCGCCGGCGGCTCCCGCCAGGGGAATCGACCGGCCGAACAACTCGCGGGCGGTTTCGCCAAACACGCAGCTCGACGGACGGACGGTGGGCAACATGGCTCGCGGTATCTGAAACAGCCGCAGCAACTCGTCGTCCCAGTCGTGTCCCTGGAGATTCCACAGCAACGTGCGGCTGGCATTGGTCACATCGGTGGCATGCACCCGGCCTCCTGAAAGGCGCCACATCAGAAACGAATCGACCGTCCCGAACAGAATCTCGCCACGCTCGGCCCGGGACCGCAGGCCGGGAATCGTGTCGAGCAGATGTCGGATTTTTGAACCGGAAAAATAGGGATCCAGGACGAGCCCGGTTTTCTCACGGACGAGTGGTTCCCAGCCCGCGTCTTTCCATTGCTGACACAGATCGGACGTGACCCGGCTCTGCCAGACGATGGCGTTGGCGACGGGGCGTCCGGAGTCGCGCTCCCACAGGATCGTGGTTTCCCGCTGATTGGCCACACCGATGGCCGCGATCTGTGATGGTGTCACGTGGGCCTGTTTCAAAGTACGCTGCAGGCAACTCCACTGCGACTCCCAGATCGCCTCGGGATCGTGCTCGACATGCCCGGGCTGCGGATAGATTTGGTCGAATTCCTGTTGCGCCATGCCCAGAGGCCGGCCCGCATGGTTGAACACAATGGCGCGACTGGAGGTCGTCCCCTGATCCAGTGCGAGGATGTACGAGTCGGGGCCAGGCATTTACAAGTTCCTGAAGGTCAGGGGGCACGAAGGAAAGGAAAGCCGCGATCGCTGGGAACTGTCTAACGCGACGTGGGACCGTCGGGATAAACCAGCGGTTCAGGGTTCGCCGGGGGGAGGTGCAAATCGTCGGCCTGGGCGTCGGATAAGAAAACGGCTGCGGCCCGGTCGGCGAAGACGAGCCGCCAGCCCGGTGTTTGCAGCAGGGCGTTGATGTACGGGCGGGACCCACGGCTGTCGAGAATCACGGCCGGCATTTCCTGGTTCCCCGTGGCGGCGAACAGCCGTTTCTGCCAGACCGGATCGCGTTGCATTATCTCGGCCAGAATCTGGTTGAACAGTTCGAACGTCTCGCGCGTACACACTTCCAGGCGGGCGTCCATGAAGATCAGGCGGTCGGGCGCGTTGTGATACGCGTACACGGAGGCTTGTCCGTTGTTCGCGATCAGGGCGAACCGCGGGAGGCCGGGTTGGCCGGCAAATTTGGCGGCGTCGTGAATGAACCAGCGGGGCCGTTCTCCCAGGCCAAACTTCTTGTCTGCTTCGGCGAGTTGGGCCCAGGCCCCGGTGACCACCAGCATGATGAGCGCCCCCAGAACGGTGGTCAGACTCCAGTTCAGCCAGGGGCGGCCATCGGTCGCCGGAGTCGGGCCGGTCGCGGGAGATGACTTGGACAGCGGCAAATCCGCCTCGGCCAGATTTTCGCAGGTGATGACGGTCGCCACGATGGCAAAGATGTTGGAATTGCGGGTGGCTTTCCAGGCGAGGTGTGAAAAGCCGGCGAACAGCAGGGCCCGCATCACGCTCCAGCGTCGTCGTCGCCACAGCAGCCAGGCAAAGCTGCCCGCAGCCAGCAGCCAGCAAATCGTTTCGGACAGGAAGTAGACATTGGTTAAACCGGCAAGAAGCTTACCCCGGCGGAACTGTTCTTCGAGAAAACCCAAGGGAGGGCGGAACTCGCCGATGTTGGCTGAGTAAAACTCGTGATCGACCGAGAACTTCCGGTACAAGGTCAGCGGGAAGAGCGCCCCTTCTTCGAAATAGGGATTGATCAAGCAGGCAATGGCGGTCAGTCCCCCGGCATAAATCAGTGAGCGGCCCGTGGGATTGTGGTCGGCCCGGGCCAGGCCCCAGCGACCGTCGGCGAGATCTCGCGCCAGACAATCGAGCGCGTAGGCGGCCCCTACCACCAGACCCAGCACAAACAGGGCATGGCAATTGACCCAGACGAGTGGCAGGACCGGCAGCCACCAGATCAGCCTGGGCCGCACGGCCACCTGGCTGGCGATCCAGAGCCAGCCGGCCAGGAATAACTGACTTAACATTTCGGGGCGTTCGTATCCCCGACCGGAAATGCAGACCACCGCGGGAATCCAGCACACGGCTTTCATCCAGGCGGGCAAGGAGCGGCCCCCGGCGAACCAGGCGACGGCGACGGCCCCCGTGATCACAGCCGCCTTGACGAGCGTAACGAGTGGCACGCCCCCCAGTCGATACAGCACCGTGATCAAGATCTGGAAGCCCCAGTGCAGGTCGGTCCAGGCTTTGTTGTTGTCGGTAAACGTGTACAGATCGACGATCGGGATCCGGTGTTCTTGGAGAATGTACTCACCCGTTTTGAGGTGCCACCAGAAGTCGGTGTCCATCAGGGGGTAACACAGGCTGAGAAAGGTCCACAGCAGCAGGCCACCCAGCAGAATCTGGTCCCAGCGCTTGAGTGCGACTGGAACTGCCTGTGGACTCGCGAGGGCGGAGACCGCCGGGGCCGGCGTTGGAACCGATTTCGACTTCGGCTTCGATTTCGACATGGTCGACTCATCGTCGCGTGAATCGCGCAGGGATTCAAGGAACGACGCCGCTGACGAAAGGCTGGCTCAGGCGTACTTCGGAATCTGTGGTTCGGGAACTTCGTTGAGCAGGCGTTCGATGATGTCTTCGGTCGAGAGACCTTCGGCCTGGGCCTGAAAGTTCGTGGAGATACGGTGTCGCAGGACGGGCACGGCGACCCGACGAATATCGGCGACCGAGATGCTGGGGCGGCCATCCATTGCGGCCATCGCTTTGGCGCCGGCGATCAGGTACTGCCCCGAACGGGGACCGCCCCCCCAGTCGACGAGTTCCTTGACGAATTTCGGTGCGGAACTGTCGCTCGGGCGAGTGGCGCGTACCAGACGGGCGACGTAATTGATCGTCAGCGGGGCGGCCTGCACGGTGTTGATCTGCTTTTGCAGGTACTGAATGGCCTTCGCCGAGAGCACCTTGCGTGTTTCGGGCTTTTCCATGGAGCTCGTGCTGCTGAGGATGTGTTCTTCCTCTTCGAGCGTGGGATAATCGACTTTGATGTTGAACATGAACCGGTCAAGCTGCGCTTCGGGCAGGGGATAGGTCCCTTCCTGCTCGATGGGGTTCTGGGTGGCGATGACGAAGAACGGATCGGGCAGCGTGTAGGTGGTTTGGCCGATGGTGACTTCCCGTTCCTGCATGGCCTGCAACAGGGCGGCCTGGGTCTTGGGCGGGGTCCGGTTGATTTCGTCCGCCAGCAAAACGTTGGTGAACACCGGTCCCTCGACAAACCGGAAGCTGCGTTGCCCGCTTTCGGTTTCATCGAGCACCATCGTCCCGGTGATGTCGGAGGGCATCAGGTCGGGGGTGAACTGGATGCGCTTGAATTTGACGTCGAGAATGCGGGCGATCGTGCTGACCAGCAGGGTTTTGGCCAGCCCCGGGACCCCCACCAGCAGGCAGTGACCGCCCGTGAAGATCGCCGCCAGAATCTGCTCGATGACCGCATCTTGGCCCACGATGACCTTGTGCAGTTCCTCGGTCATCAGGTCGCGATGCTTACGAAACTTTTCCAGGAATTCGTCGAAATCGCGTTGTTCAGCAGCCAAGATGTCTCACTTGTGTGAATGGTCCGTGCGGAGTTTCTATCCCGGAGTGGGGATTCTAAAGGTCCCCCAGTCTTTGCGAAAGTCCGGCGATGAGGCCCGGGTTTCAGGGCGGCTGTGAATGTTTTGTGAAGAAAATGTGTATTTTTTGTGAATTTCCGGTTGCCCCAGAAATCAGCCTCGGAATAGAATCATTTGCTCGCTTGGGCTGAATGCGAGTCCACCGTCCGTCGCTCGGGTGGCAGGGGGCACCTGCGGGTGCTGCGTAACGCAATGAGGCGTAATGGTTTTGAGTGTGTCGCGCGGGGGGTGGGAACAGTTGTTCCCCGTCTCGTGGATGGGACCTCGGTTCGACGCCGAGCGCAGCGATGCACCCTGGATTTCAAACAAGGACTGTGCTGCGCCATGTCGATCCACCTGAATCGCGACCTGGAAACACTGCATAACCATATCCTGACGATGTGCTCGGCGGTCAAAGAAGTCGTCACGGGTGCGGTCGACGAACTGGGGAAGCCTGATCCCGATGTGTCGCGGGCCATCGTGGATGCCGACGATGAAATCGATCACTGGGACGTTCAGGTCGAAGAAGATTGCCTGAAGATTCTGGCGCTGCATCAGCCGGTGGCAGACAACCTCCGGCGAGTGGCCGCGGTGATGAAAATCGCGACCGAACTGGAACGTGTCGCGGATATCGCCGTGAACATCGCCGAGCGGGCCGAAGGGCTGGTGGGGGTTCAAAACCTGGTCGTACCGGCGAAACTCCCCGAGATGTCGCAACTGGCTCTGGAGATGTTACGCAAGGCGCTCGACGCCTTCGTGCAGCAAGACAGTCGTATGGCGCGCGAAGTCTGCGACCAGGATGAAGAGGTCGACCGCCTCAATCGCGAGATCATCGACGAACTGTTGACGCAGATGAAAAGCTCTCCCGAACTCATTGAACCGGCGTTGCACCTGTTTTCGGCTTCCCGGCATATTGAACGGGTCGCGGATCATGCGACGAATATCGCCGAGGATGTGGTGTATCTGGTGGAAGGGGCCATCATTCGCCACCACGCGGAGTTGCGTCAGGCGTAGTGTCTGGACGCCGCGGGGCAGATCGCACTCCAGGACGAGTTCGTTCCCGTCGCCTGGTCGCCACTGCGTGAATTTGACCCATAAGCCATGTTTTATGAATGACTTGGGCTGGTTTGTCTTCAGTGGGCCAGCCACGGACAAGGGGGGCAGGGCTTGGACTTGAGTAATTTCTTTTGGCCGGCAAAGTTTAGCTAAATTGCCGAAAGGCCGGATGTCGATACAGACGGTGTAACCGGAAAAATCGTTTCCTTGAGAATATTTTTCCAGCCTTGCCACCACCTGTCTTTTGGACGTCATGCAGATTACGAATTCGTCGATTTCCCAAGTTGCAAATCCTGGGCCCCCTCCTGCGAAGGCAGGTCTTCGAAGCTGGTTCACGCTGTTTGTCAGCGTCTTGCTGCTGATCGGCGGTCTGGCAGTGGACTCGCGGGCCGACGAACCCTCGATCCAGGATCTGCAGAAACGGATTGAGGAAGTCGAGAAACAAAACCAGGTGCTGCAAGACGCACTGCGTAACAAGATCGATGGCTTGGGGAGCAAGTCCCGCGGCGCGATCGTTCAGGCCAGTGCCGAAGAAGAGGACGAATCCGGCGAGGCAGACGAGCACATCCGCTCGGTGGTACGCGATTATCTCGCTAAGGATTCCAAAGAGAAATCGGCGGCGGAAACCAACTGGGTGGAAGTGGGCTCCGATGTGTCGATGAAGGCCAACTGGAAAAATGGCGTCGAAATTGAAACGACGAACAAAGACTTTCGCATGAAGGTCCGCGGTCGTACGCAGTTCGATATGGCCTCGTTTGATGTGCCGGCCAACGTCGCTACCGATCCTTCGCTCGTAAACCCGATTCGCAACGGCGTCGATTTCCGTCGGTTGCGTATCGGTGTGGAAGGGACGATTTACGAGCAGATTGACTACGTGATGGAATACGACTTTATCAACTCGGCTCTGGCCGTGCCGTCGGCGGTGAAACCCGTAACGACGATCGCCGTGCCGGCCCCGACCGACTTGTACTGGACGTTCATGAAACTGCCCGCGGTGGGCAATATCCGCATCGGTAACCAGAAGGAACCGATCGGCATGGAACACAATACCAGCAGCCGGTACCTGCCGTTCATGGAACGTTCTTATAACCAGGATGCCTTTTACGGCGGTTTCAACAACGGCTTCGTACCCGGCATCAATTTTTTCGACACGGCGTTTGATGAACGGATGACCTGGGCCATCGGGGCATTCAAGCCGACGTTCAACGTCTTCGCCTTCGATTTGAGTGACGGCAACTACTCGTTTACCGGTCGCTTGACCGGGTTGCCCTGGTACGTGGATGAAGGGAATGGACTGTTGCACCTGGGTGTCTCGGCTCGACAGGCCGGTATGGACAATGGTATCTGGCGGTACCGGACCCGGGCCTCTGAACGTGCCGGTCTGAGTCAGAACTGGCCCCTGATCGCCGATACCGACAATATCACGGGGGTCAACCAGCAATGGTATAACGCCGAAGCGTCGATGCAGTTGGGTTCGCTGATGATGGTGGCGGAATACCTGGTCGACTTCGTGCACGATGCGGCCCGCGGCAACAAGCCGACGGTGGGTACGATTATGTATCAGGGGGGTTATGTCGAAGTGCTGTACTTCCTGACCGGGGAAAAGCGGGATTACAACAAAAAGATGGGGGTGTGGGACCGTGTGATCCCGGCGGAAAACGCCTTCTGTCTCTCGGATGAAAACAAGAACTGGCTGTTCGGCCGAGGGGCCTGGCAGATTGCATCGCGGTTCAACTACCTCGACTTGAATGACAAAGGAATTGACGGCGGTCGTTTGAAAGACGTCACGCTTGGCTTGAACTGGTTCCTCAACCCGCACATGAAAGTGCAGTGGAACTACAGCATTACCGACCGCCAGTCGATCAATGTTGCCAACAGCGGCATTTTTCAAGGATTCGGGATGCGAGTTGCTCACGACTTCTAAGGCTCGAGAGATCACGACAGGGCTCAGCGACTGGCAAACGATTGTTTCGGGACGATACGAATGCCGCGCGACACTGGCCTGATTCCGCAACACAATGCTTAGGTCTGCTGATTCCCGATGGTTATCAATGGGACCTCTCTGACTCACTTACGGAATACTGATATGTCTGCTGCAACACGACTGATGGTGATTGCCTCTCTGTTGGCTGTGGCCGGTCTGCAACTGCGTTCTGTGGCCGCCGAGCCTCCCGCCGTGCCGGCTGCGAACTGCCCCGATGACTGTGCCGACGATGGACTGGCCTGTCAGGACGAGGCCTATGGGGCCTACTGCAAACTGGCTCCGGAAGTGAAGACCGTCAAACGCTGGGTGTATTCGTGCAAGCTGGTGCCGTACTGCCGGCCGAATTGTCCGAACCCGCTGCAGCGCTGGGGCGAGAACGAAAAGTGTACGGTGTGTGAATGCTGCCCCCGCTACAAACGCGTGCTCATCAAACGCGAAGTCATCGAGAAAAAAGAAACGCTGAAATGCGTCGTCGAAGAAGTGAAATCTCCGGCCGCCCTGCCTCGGCCCACGCCGGTCAGTCGTGAGAAGACGGCCCGAATC
>JAFEBR010001141.1 GCA_018242565.1 Planctomycetota bacterium
AGACTGCCGGGAAATTGCCCGAAGATCGGGGCGAACGGGCCGTAAGATCGGCAGACCGACGGCTGCATCCGGTGAAACTCCGGCTGCGGACCGGAAAGGCGGGCTAAGTGTCGCTGTCCAACTACTTAAAACACAACTGGCAATTGCCTATCACGCGTGTCCGAGAGAGAATACGCAGGATCGGCGCGTGACGGATATCCAATGCAGCCAAAGTATTGTTCCCGACACAGGTTGTCCTGCCAACAACGCGGGCTCCCTGACAACTCGATCAATCAGGAACCGAGATGATCTGCAAATTTTCGAACATGCTGACAGTCGTGGTCGGTTTGACGTTGATCACATGTGCGCGACCGGGATTGGCGCAGGAGCGGGCCGCCAATCCGCCAGGGATCGACGGGTTCTGGTCGGGTTCGTGGGGTGGTGGCGCCCGCGACGGCGTCGTGTTTCAGCCAGTCATCGCAGAGTTCGTGATCAAGGGGGATCAGGTGGAACTTTCGGGTTTCCCCCAGATTGGCCAATTCCGAGGAAAAGTCGCCTTCGACGCGAAGACACGTCGCATGCGATTGACGTCCCCCGCAGCCAACGGCGTTCAGGCGTCGCCGCAGGTGTTTGATTACCGTTACGAACTTAAAGCGGATCAACTCACGCTCACCGCGGGTGATCAAGCCGCAGTCACCTTGAACAAGGTCGCAGTCACCGAGAAACCATTGGCAAACGGACAACTCGAACTGGTGGCGGCCGCCGGAATCAATGACGCCGACAGTTTGCTGGTCACCCGCTACAGCGTGCTGCGTGCGGGCGGTATTGGCGCTTCCTTTTACCGGGCCCAGAAACAAACGCTGAGTTTGAAACAGGCCACCGTGCTGCTCGTGCAGGACGCCGATGCCAAACCCGTGACCATCGCCGAGGCCCGGCGATTGCTCGCCAAGCCTCGACCGGTGGCAGTCACCTTTCGGCAGGTTGCGCATCCTGCGGCCGATTCGGCACATACGTTATGGCAGGACATAGGGTCCGCCCCGCCCGATAGTGAAGCCGCCCGGCAGACCTGGGCCCAGATACTGCGTCCAGGCACGCTGGTGTTCGTGTTGCCCGCAGCCGAAAACGAGCCTCAGCCCTGACCAACGAAGGGGACAGGCCCATTGATTGTCATCCCCTGATTGCCGTCGTCCGGAATTGTGGAGCGCGGCCGACCCGTTGTTCAGAATCGTCGTTTTGCTCAGAGCCCGACCGCGCTGTACGCCAAATACGGCTCCCGCACAATCCGCCCGTTCTAAAAAAGGGGGGCCGAGGCCAGGTCCCGTCGCACGCCTTTCGCTGACCAGTGGAAAGCCGATTCGATGCAGGGTTGCCACAAACTCAAGTCCGGCCGTGGCTTCCGTCGTCGCGAGATCCTGTTGTGTGCCAGCCTCCGCCCCACTTGCCTTTTGGTGTATACGTGTGTATACTTAATGAAGCTAGGCCAAAAATGTGTTGATTTTTTGGGAGCCAGACACATGACGACCGCCCCTTATCAATTGAAGTTGGACGGGACTGCAGTGAATCACTGCGACGACCGGGGTGTTCCGCTGCCGCGTTTCAGTACTCGGCGTGCCGACGGTTCGGTTCGCGTCGAATCCATCGTTCGGCAACAGCCCGGACCCCGCCGACCGATACGCTGGCTCTGGCCTGGCCGTGTGCCTCGTGGGCAGGTCACACTCATCGAGGGGGACTTTGGCGTCGGGAAATCGATCGTCGTCAGCGATTTCCTGGCCCGTGTGACCGGCGGCCTGGCTTGGCCAATGCCGCATTCTGAATCGGCCGGCAGGGCTCGCGATTCGACCATCACAAATGCGAAAGATGATTCGGTAACACCAGCGCATGCAGGCCAAACACTGGCAAATGGTGGTTCCGGCAAACCTGCTGGAGCCCAGGTGTTGTTGGTCAGCCGGCAGGGTGATTCCGATGTGCTACAAGGCCGGCTGCAGGACCCGGGAGGCGACGTCGAGCGCGTGGTGCTTGTCACGCGAGCCCGCTCGGCGGATGAAGAAACGGGGCAGTCCGTTGAAATCCGCCCCTTACAGTTTCCGTTCGACATTCCCATGCTGCAGGATGAACTGCGGGTGCAACCGGGGATCGAACTGATCGTCATCGATCCCCTCTCGGACTTCTGTGACACCCCCCAGCGGGTCTCTCAGGCTCTGCGGGCATTGAACGAACTGGCCCGGCAAACCGGGGTGGCCATCGTGGTCACGTTGCCTGCGCGAAGTCGGTTTGATGCACGGGGACATTTACGAGTCACGTCGCGATATCGGACGGAAGAGGTCCGGTGCGTGTGGTGCGTAGCGGTCGATCCGGAAGATCAGGACCGCCGTCTGTTTGTGTCGACACGGATGAACGCCTGCGCGGCTCCCACGGGACTGGCCTTTACTGTGGCCGGGGAGCGAATCGACTGGGACTTGCAGGCCGGAATCGCCGCCGCCGATCCGCTGTCGCTCGACACGTCAATTCGTGAATTCCTGGCGACGAATCTGACAGAGCAGGGGGTGCCGGCGACTCGGGTGTATCGGCTGGGGGCCCTGCAGGGCTACACGGCGGCGCAGTTACGGGCCGTCGGGAAACGGTTGGGGGTGACGATCTCGAAAGCGCCAGGCTTTGGAGAAGTCGGCGGCTGGCTTTGGAGCCTGGCCGAGGCGCAGCAGATCCGTGTGCCCGACGCCCCGCGAGTGCGTGGCGGCGAGACGCACCCAGACGATGTTCCAGGAAATTCAAAAAATCGGAATTCTTTGGAGAAACCCGCGGAAAGTGAGACGAATTCCGTCGTGGTGGCTTTAGCCGCCACGTGCTTCGACGTCGAGGCAGCCGAGGAGTCACCCACGAATGAAGCCCAGCCGGGATCAGATCTGCGAAGTGACGCAGCGGTTGAATCCACGCTTCGTGACGTCTCGGCTAAAGCCAGGACGACGGACGAAATACCCGTTGCCGAAAATTTGAAAAAACGGAATTCTTTGAAGAAAGCCGCGGAAAGTGGTGTCAATTCCGTAGTGGTGGCTTTAGCCGCCACGTGCTCCGACGTCGAGGCAGCCGAGGAGTCACCCACGAATGAAGCCCAGCCGGGCCCGGATCCGCGAAGTAACACCACGGTTGAATCCACGCTTCCTGACGTCTCGCCTGAAGCCAGGACGACGGACGAAATACCTGTTGCCGAAAATTCGAAAAAACGGAATTCTTTGAAGAAACCCGCGGAAAGTGGTGTCAATTCCGTAGCGGTGGCGTTAGCCGCCACGTGCTTCGACGTCGAGGCAGCCGAGGAGTCGCCCACGAATGAAGCCCAGCCGGGCCCAGATCCGCGAAGTAACACCACGGTTGAGTCCACGCTTCGTGACGTCTCGGCTGAAGCCCGGACGACGGACGAATCAACGGCTGCCGAGCGCTCGAAATCGTCCTTGAATGACAATCGGGCCGCGGTCCAGGTCGTCGCCACCGCGGCGATGGTTGCCTGCGGCGCCTCAGCCCCCGGCCGGCGAATCACGGCCAAGCAGATTCGGAAACGCAACCGAAAACTCCGCCGCTTGGAACGACGCCGGCAGCAGCAAGCGCAACGGGAAGACGTCGCTCCAAGATGAGTCACGCGTGGATCAGTGGTGTGCCGGGCCGGTTTAACGTGCCCGGCGGACGAAACGGTTATTTGGCAATTCGCAAATCGGTTTTCCCCGGCGGCGGGGATCGCAATCGTCCCGACAGCCTTGCCGCGGCGATCCCTGTCGTCGATTGACACGTTGCAAACTTGTCCCACGAAAGTCGTGGATCGCTCCGCGATCCAACGTGAACGCTTGCT
Organism: Planctomycetota bacterium; assembly: GCA_018242565.1. Taxonomy (GTDB): domain Bacteria; phylum Planctomycetota; class Planctomycetia; order Planctomycetales; family Planctomycetaceae; genus JACQFH01. The sequence continues at coordinate 3,815 of JAFEBR010001141.1, forward strand.
GCTTCGGTTCCAGACAACAGGTTCGCCCTCCCGCCGCACGCCGGTCGCAACTGAACTTCGTGATCCAGACCAATCCCGTGGGCCAGCACCCCAGAAATTCCCGGCGAACGTGATTCGCCGACACGTTACAAACTTGTCCCACGACGGGGCACCCATACTCACCGGCGTCCGTTTACTCGGCACATTTGGCGCAGACGCGGTTGACCTGTTACGCTGCCTGATGTGGAGAGCGAATCACTGGCATTCCAACGGCCCACAAACTGTTTGGCGATGGCTAATGTATTCGTGGCGTAAACAACGACGGTCTCGCAGATTGCGACAGAGAATCCTGACCGTAGGATTGCTCGTGTCGGTCGTCGCTGCGCTGCTGCCGATGCCGCGGGGGGCAAGCACCGCGGATGTGGGCAAAGATCGTTCGCAACCCTTTCCGTGCCAGGACCGGCCCTGCGGCTGTCGCTCGGCGGCTCAGTGCAAGAAGAGTTGCTGCTGTTTCACCCGGCAGCAGAAGTTGGCCTGGGCCAGCCGCCATGGTGTCTCGCCCGAACCGTTCGTTGATGGCCTGCCCAAATCGCGGCGACCTGCCGAGACCCCTGCGAAGTCGTGTTGCGTGGCGGTGCGCGAGGTTGAATCGACCGCCATTTCGTCTGGCGGCATGTGTCATGCACCGCCGGCACGACGTGTGCCTGTCCAGATCCTGATCGGAATTTGGGCCCACGAGTGTCAAGGGCTGTCGTTCGCGGTGGGTGGCTGGCTGGTGTTTGTGCTTCCGCCTGTGTCCTCGCTGAAGATGGCGATCGAGCCCGCGGAAGAAGTCGTCGTGTGTGTCTGTCTGCCTGTTGTGGAAGTGCTGTCCGAGCCTCCTGTTCCGCCACCGCGACCTGTCGTGGCGTAGAACCGTCGTGTCGCCAGGACCTGATCCTTGATCAGGGCCGCTGCGTTCCGCCTGGTGTTATCGCCAGCCGCACAGTTCCTGTCGCGACCACAGCCCGTTTGAGATTCGTCGACAGGCATCCAGCCTGGCGTCGACGACTCCGAATATCTTTGACAACTTCAGAAATAGACATCGAGGAATGAAATGTCATACAGACAGGCGCCGCGTCGATTGCGTGGCTTTACGTTGATCGAGTTGCTCGTCGTGATCGCGATTATTGCTGTTTTGGTTTCGTTGTTGTTGCCCGCCGTGCAGCAGGCGCGCGAGGCTGCTCGCGGGACCCAGTGCAAGAACCAACTGAAACAGTTCGGACTGGCGATTCACAATTACGAAGCCAGTGCGGGGTGTTTTCCGCCGGGCCGCACGGGGTTTCCCATGGTTTTCTCGGCTCATGCTCAGCTCATGCCGCATCTTGACGCGGGGAATCTCTACAACAGTATTGATTTCAGTGTGGCCCCGACCTTTGTGGAACCGCCCGTGGCGCCTTTTGCCCCCAATGTGGCCGCCGCATTGACCGTCGTGCCGATGTTTCTCTGTCCCAGCGATCAGAACAGTGTTCCCGGCAGTTCCTATGGTCCGACGAATTACGTCGTCTGCACGGGGAGTGGCGCGAACGCGACGGTCCGTTACATCCGAGCCGGCGACGGAGTGATGTATGACCCCAAACTGGCGGGGATCGTGAAATTCAAGAGTGTGACCGATGGGCTGTCGAATACGGCGGCGATGAGTGAGCAGCTGTTGGGAAATGGGTATGCTGCCGGCGGGGGCGGGGCGTCCGGTGTGGCGACCGTCATCAGTGGCTCCACTGTGCCGGCCGATCCGGCGTTGCAGGTGCTTAATCTCACGGTGTCTCAGACGTCGGGGGGACCCTACACCGACGCCAAGGACACCAGTCCCGCCAATTGTGTTGTCGGTGCAACCGGTTTCTGGTCTGGGATTCGCGGTGCCAAATGGTTGAATGGTCACTACGGCGACACGCTGTACAACCACGGCCTGGCCCCGAATGCGAAAGCGTTTGATTGCGGGAATACCAGTCACAGTTCCGGTTTGACCGCCGCACGCAGCCGTCACCCGGGGGGCGTCAACATTCTGCTCTGCGACGGTTCCACACGATTTGTCAGTAACAGCGTCAATCTGGCTGTCTGGCAGGGGTTGGGCAGCCGGGCGGGGGGCGAAGTGCTGGGCGAGTATTGATCGCAAAGTCGATTTCCGGCCGGCAACATCTAGCAGGCCGTGACGCGTGGCACTTCAGTAGAGGAATACAGCATGTGGCGAAGAATGCGGTGGACAGTTCTGGTTCTGGCAGGGGCGGTCTCCGCAGGCTGCGGCGGTGCCGACGAACAATTGTCTGTGTCGGGAGGCACCACGGGGAAGATTCACAATGGCGGCGAACCGCTGTTCGGGATTCAGGTGACGGTGTACCTGTTGGATGGGGATGCGGTGGAATCGCTCGGTGTGGCGTCGTCACAACCGGACGGTTCATTCGAACTGGTGACCATGGACGGAACCGAGGCCTGTCAACTCCCTCCGGGGGAATATCGCTGTACCCTGGAGTCGGTCGGCACTCCCTGTCCTATTCCGCCTGACTTCACGCAGCCAGAAACCACTCCGCTGAAGATCGTCCTGACCGCCGAGGGGCAACCGATCGACCTCGATTTACCCCAGTTGAGAAATGACAGTTAAGTCGAGACCGCCAGGTCCGTATCGGGAAACTTCGAGCGGACCTGGCGACCGGAAAATTGCGTAGCGCCGAGAGGGCACCTATAATCCCGGGACATCGCGGCAAGCCCTGGTGATGTTTTGCCGGTTCCGCTCGCAGCCGTTCTTATTCCGTCAGCTTCTGGAGATGCTCGTCATGACCGTCAGTTTGCCCCGTCGCGATTTTCTGAAACACTCGGCTGCCTTCGTGGCCGGCACGGCTTGTGCCGCCTGGGCGGGAGCGGCTCAGGCCGCCGAAGACAAACCGGTTCCGTATCAAATCTCGCTGGCCGAATGGTCGCTGCACCGGACCATCTTCGGTGGCAAGCTCAACAATCTCGATTTCGCCAAGTCTGCCAAGGAAGACTACGGGATCGAGGCGATCGAGTTCGTCAATCAGTTCTTCAAGGACAAAGCCAAAGATATGGCGTACCTGGGAGAGTTGAAAAAGCGGGCAGATGACCTGGGGGTGCGGATGCTGCTGATCATGTGCGATGGTGAAGGAAGCCTGGGTGACGCCAATCTGCGGAAACGCATGCAGGCGGTCGAAAACCATTTCAAGTGGGCCGAGGCAGCCAAGTTTCTGGGCTGTCATTCGATCCGAGTCAACGCGGCCAGCAGCGGATCGTACGAAGACCAGTCGTACCGCGCGGCCGATGGATTGCGGGCGCTGACTGAATTCGCCAACGATCTGGGCATTAATGTAATCGTCGAAAATCATGGGGGGCTGTCGTCCGACGGCCAATGGCTGGCGGCGACGATTCGCCGCGTCGACCATCCCCGTTGCGGCACGCTGCCCGATTTTGGGAACTTCAAGGTGTCCGACAAAGTCGAATACGATCGGTACAAGGGAGTCACCGAACTCATGCCAACCGCCAAGGCGGTCAGTGCGAAATCGCACGAGTTCGATGACCAGGGCAATGAGGTTCATACCGACTATCGCAAAATGATGCAGATCGTGGTGAAAGCCGGGTATCATGGTTATGTCGGCATTGAGTACGAAGGCAGCAAGCACAGCGAACCCGATGGGATTCGACTGACGAAGAAGCTGCTGGAAACCGTGCGACAGCAATTGTCCTGACGTCGGATTCCGGAATCAGACGCGTGCGAGCCGTCAGCTCCCATCGGGCCGGCTCGCACGCGCCAGGCTTGTTTCGTGTCGCCTGCCGTGGGGAGACCTGGGAATGTTCGGTAGCATCATCCGCGCGATGAGAGGAACAAAGGTCTCCGATTTGGGTCCCCGCAGAGGCCCGCGTGTCGCACTCGCCTGCGGATGTTGGCTCGTGCTGTTCATGGCCGGCCAGGGGGCAGGGGCCGATAAGCCGGTGCCGGCAGCCGAATTGGCCGTCGATGTCATTTCGGTCAAGGGGGGGCCGCGACTGCTCGGTGCAGTTCTGGGGCGTGAAGAGAATGGGCAACTGGCTGTTGCCGTTCGCCGCGAGTGGTTGGCCCAGACGCATCCGCAACTGTATGACGCGTCCCAGCGTGACACACTCGTGCAGTGCGAAGCGGCGCTCCAGACCTTACGCGGACGGATCGCCGACTGGCGCAAAGCACGCCCTGCCGAGGGGGAACTCGCTGCCTTCTTGAAACAGGAAGCGGACCGCGTCGAACAGGATCTGCAGCGACTGCAGGCGGGGCGCTATCAGGAACCGGCCCCGTTTCTGCTGCTGGACTTTCCGCAATCACGAGCGGAGCGGGTCGTCGTGCAAACGGCAGCGCGTCGAGCGGTGGCCCTGGCGGCGTGGCAGGTTCCGCTCGAGCGGGTGGAGACCCGCACGGCGGCCAGTCTGACACAGGAATTGAAGCAGCGACAGTTGGCTCCAGTGACGGATCCCGATGAACTGCTGCTCATGTTGCCGGTTCGGCCGGAGAGCGAGTCTGCCTGGGTGGCGCGTCGCGCGCTGGTTGAGTACCAGTTGCGTAAGCCGTTCGATCTGCAGGGGACCGGGGACCTGGTCTTCCCTGTCGGGGAGCAGGCTGCCGGTGCTCAGGCAGGGCGCCTGATTGAAGGGGTGGTCAAAAACCTGACCGGGGGTGGCCTGCAGGGATTGCTCGATCAGGCCCTCGACCCGTCCGCCAGGCCCCAGGCAGCAGGTGGGGGCGCCGGGGGTGAAAAGTGGCTGGCCAGTGCCTCACAAGCTGCCGCGGCGGCCGATGTTTCTGGGTTTCGCGTCACGCGCGTCGATCAGAATCTCGAGGCGCAACAGGTCAGCGTCGAGACTCGTTTTGTAGTCCGTTTTTCAGACGGTGCCTGGCGGACCGTGTGGTCGCATACCGAAAAAGGTGACACCACAAAAGTCCGGGGAGATCTGGAGCAGCAGATTCAGCAGGATCCGCAGGTGCGACAGGTGCTCGAGATCGTCAAAGCGGTGGGGTTGGGGGGCGATGAGCAGGTCAAGTTGGCCCTGCGCTTCGGGGCGGCGACGATGGATTGTCAGAAACAGGCCGACAATCGATTCTTCCGATTCCGCGACCGGTATCTGCAGAGTCTCGACGGACCGGTGTTCCCCATGGCTCCGCCAGCCAAAGCGAAGTGACGCCACCGGCGGCAAGATCTCTGCAGGCAGGTCTCAGCGGGCGTGTGGCTTGGTCTGTGCCAGTTCCGGAATGATCGGGCCGACGATGGGTTGAGACGAATTGCGCTTGCGGGCAATCCAGCGGCCGATCACCGGTTGCTCGCGAGCGTATTCCTGGTCGAAACCGGCCGGAGTGACTGCGTCCGCGGGGGCTTCGCCAGAGGATTTGCGAATCGATCCGTTGCCTTTCGGCGCGTCATCCGATTTGGGGGCCGCGTTGTCGGTGTTCGGACTCGGGCGGTTGACGCCGGCATCGGGCTCGACCAGGTTGGTCTCGTTGATCTTCTTCGAGATCCGCGTGGGTTCGCCCGCCGGTGTGATGGGGGTGGTGGCCGCGTTCTTGGGCATGATCGCCTGCGGCTTCAGGTCGTCGGCAGGTTGTTTGGCCACCGTGGTGGTGTTGGCCGGCGTCGGAGTCGCATTGGCCTGGGCCGTGTTGCTGCCCCACGGGACGGTTTTGAAAACGGTCACTGGTCGTTTCGTGACGATTTCTTCGCAGACCATTCGCACCGTATTCACGGCGACTCGTCGCGTGGTCGTAACGGGTACAACTTTGGCCACCTGGTAATTGACGGTGCGTGTTCCACGCACAGCGACTTGCCGGGTCTGGGGGACTTGAGTGGTGACCACGTTCGGTACGTAGGTGCGTTCGGTCCAGGTCTGGGGGGTGAACGCCATCCGCATCGTGTACCCCGCCCGATTCAGAAAGCCGAACATGTCGGGGCGGTTATCGTACTCGCAGGCCGTCATCTGGGGACGCTGGTGAGTTTGTGTCACCCACCTTCCACAATCCCGCTGGACCGTTCGCATTTCGGTGACGTTCTGATAGGTGCAGGTCGGCACCTCGGCGGTGCGCGTCTCGATCACTTGTTTGTATTCGGTTACCGGCTGGTCGATGTATTTGGTCTCGACCACGGGACGCTGGACCGTCTGTCGGCATTCGCGGATTTCCGTGACCGGAACGGTGCGATAACAGGCCGCGACGCGCGGCGCCGGGCAGCAGTTATTGACCGGAGGGCACTGCCCGAATGCGGAACTGGCGGAGCCAGCCACAGCCAGGACTCCACTCCATGCGGCGATTTTCCAGGATTTGAATAACATAACAGTCTTCCTCGTTGCGGGGAGACGGGCAGGATGTATGCCGAGGGCGGATGTGTGCGAGGCTGGGCAGACACGAATGTTCGGGATCGCCGGGCGGCGAAACCGAGCCTGAAAGGCAATCCGCGTCAGGGGCGGTTTCGTATCCGAATCAGAAAAGAGCGTCAAGATCGCCTGCCACCCCGTTTTGGGTGGTCTGTGAGTGGGTAAGGTCTCCGGTGATTTGACCGAACCCGTTATGCCAACGCGATTTTGGTGACGATTGAGAGCCTGTCGGATGTGCCGTACAATGCTCAACATTGACTCAGATCAGGGATTTCCCCGGTCATCCCTGCTTGCCGCTGCGAAACTCTAACAGGTCATCGAAACTCAGAAGGCTGACACCATGCACACTTTCCGATTCCTGACACTGACCTTCCTGTGGCTGGCCATGGTGGCGACTCGCCCGGCCAGCGCCGACGACGTGGCGACCGGTGTCCCCGAGACCGTCGCCGATGGTGCCAAGCTGGTTTCGGTGTATAGCGATGACCGGTTTTTCGAGGGGCCCGTGTGGGACGCCAAGTCTGGCAAATTGTACTTTACGGCCTTTGGTCAACCGCAAGAGAACACCCAGATCCTGCGATTGGAGGCCCCCGGCCAGATCAAGGTGTGGCTCGACAAGACCGAAGGGGTGAACGGCATGTTCCTGGCCAACGACGGTCGGTTGCTGGGAGCCCAGGCCTTTGGTCATCGCGTGATCAGTTACGAACTGGATGACGCCGGTCCGTCCGATACGAAGGTCTTGCTGTTCGATGCTCAACTGCACCAACCGAACGATGTGGCCCAGTCGCCGAACGGCGATATCTACTTCACGGATCCCGATTTCCAGAATGCCAAGACGAGCGGCGTCTGGGTGCTGACCACCAAAGGAGAAGCCAAGAAGATCATCTCGGATATGGCCGTCCCCAACGGCCTCAAAGTCTCGAACGACGGCCGGAAGCTCTACGTCGCCGATGATGGACCGATGAACTGGCGGGTGTACCCGATACAGGCCGATGGCTCGGTCGGACCGGGGCGGGTGTTTTTCGATCCCCCGGTGCCACGCGAAAAGCGTAAGGCTCCCGATGGCATGACCATCGATGAGCACGGCCGACTGTACCTGTCGGGCAGTGGGGGCGTGTGGGTGGTCGATAAATATGGCGTGTCGCTGGGGCTGATTCCGATTCCCGAATTCTGTTCCAACGTGGCCTTTGGGGGTCCGGCCGGGAAGACCCTCTACATGACTTGCTCCAAGCAGGTCTACAGTCTCGAAATGAAAGTGAAGGGTGGCCAGTTCACCCGTAAAAACAAGTAATCGATCGACGAGGGTGAACACGCTGCCATCGGTGCCGCGGCGGGTCTCTTGCCGTCCGCGGGTGGCAGGCGGCTGGCCGGTCCCTCGGCGTCAGCGAACGTAAATCGGATTGGACAGGATCCAGGTCAGGTCTTTGCCCCCGACGTTGAGCCAGGCTTCGACGCGGTAGTTTCCGGGGTCCGCAATGTCGAATTCGAGTTGCGGGCCGTCGGCTTCGCGGATCACTTTTCCGCTGCGAATCAGTTTCCAATGGACGGGGAGCGGGGCTTGTGCTGCCAGTCGCAGGCCTTCGCGATGGTCGAGTCGGCTCCCCATTTCGTGCCGCGCTGTCCCCTCGTTGACGCAAAATTCAAAACCCCGGGGGTCAGCGATCCAGTCAAATGCGACGTAGGCCCGCCCCGCTTCGAGTGCCGCCCAGACTGCCTTGTGACTCAGTTCGTCGAGCAGCAAGTGGGTGGACACATGCCGCAGGCTGTACTCGTAGCGATCGAACCGCAGTTCAAACGCCAACTCTCCCGGTTTGGCATTCTTAAAGACGAGGGCCAGTGCCGGATTGGACTTCAGATCGAGTGTGGCCACTTTTTCGCCCAGGGCGTCTTCCGCCTGAGCCTCGCGATTCTCGTTCAGACGCACGGCAATCCCCACGTTCTGGTGGGCATCGTTCGCCGAGACTCCGGTGTGTGGGGCCCGCTGGCACAGTTCATCCCAACGTCGCAGGTAATCCGTCGGCGGATCCTGCAGGACTGAGAACGCTTCCTGGGGATATTTGCGGATGTTCTCGGCCGCTCCCAGGAGCCACAAGGGGTTCTTCATGGAAACGATCAGCGCCTTTTCGTCCTTGAAATCGGCATGCGTGTTATAGATTTCGCAGCCCGTCAACCCCTGGATCTCCCAGTCCATCCGTTCCTCGAGATGCGACAGAAACATCAGGCCGCCGCGTCCCTGGACCAGATCGGCGAACTCCTGTGGCGAGCCCCCGTCAAGTCCGCGCAGGCTGTGTGTCGGATACACCAGGAAACCCTTCATTTCCGCCCCGGGAATCAGCAGCACGCCGTCGCGCAGACCCTGATGGCCATCCTGGAAAAAGTCGTAGCGGTCGGCCGGATGTTCGGTGAACATCAGGACCTCGGTGCCGACGGTTTTCGCCGCGGCCACGATGTCTTCGATCTGCCCGCGACTGTCGTGCGAAAATGCCGAGTGTACGTGCAGGTTCGCACGCACGTCGCGATATGGGGTGAGGCGCGGCAAGTTCTGGCGAGCGGCCTGAAACGCCACGAGATCTTTGCGGATCGCCTGCAGTTTTTCAGGTTTGATGCGGTCAATGGCGTCACCGGCCGAGGCCAATGATTCGCATAGGACCAGCAACCCGAAGCAACCTGCAAGTCCTGCGGACAACAACGACAGACGCGGCATGGTCAATATCCTGACTGAGAAGAAGCCGGTATTGCAGAGAGTGTGATGGGGGTTAGATTCAGGCGTCGTCGAGCGTCGTCGAGAATCTCGGCTGTGCGACTGGCGCCACACCGCGTGACCCCCAGGGCCCGCACTTCGAGCAACTTGTCAAAATCGCGGACCCCGCCCGCAGCTTTGACCTGCACGTATGCCGGGGCGTGTTGCCGCATGAGTTTCAGGTCGGCGATGGTGGCCCCGCCCGTGCCGTATCCGGTTGAAGTTTTGACCCAGTCGGCCTTAACCTCACCACAGATCTCACACAGGCGGATCTTGTGCTCATCGCGCAGGTAGCAGTTCTCGAAAATCACTTTGACCTTGGCGCCGCGGGCATGTGCCAGGGTGACGATCGCCGCGATCTCGTCGCGGACATAGTTCCATTGGCCCGAGAGCACCTGGCTGATGTTGACCACCATATCGAGTTCCGTACCACCGTCGGACAAGGCCCGTTCGGCTTCGGCGATCTTGGCCGATGTGGTGTGCCCTCCGTGGGGAAACCCGATGGTCGTGCTGGGCTGGACCGTGCTGCCTGCGAGAATCTCGACACAGCGTGGCAGGGCAAACGGCATGATACAGACGCTGGCACAATCGTAAGCGACGGCCAGTCGACACCCCGCCTCGAGCTCAGCCGCCGTCAACATGGGGTTGAGCAGCGAATGATCGATCATTTTCGAAATGTCGGAATACGTGAAGTCCATCGTAAGTCCTCGTGCAGTGGCTGGTGGCGCCCAACAACAGGGGGCCGGAAGTCAATCGCTCAACCCGCTACGAAATTGCGTAAGTAAGTGGCACTCTGGTGCAGCGACGCCTGACGCGCTTCGAGCGATCCTTCAAACGCCCGGTCTTCGACTTCCACGCAGACGGGGCCGGTGTAGCCGACGTCACCCAGGACCGAGAAAAAGCGGCCCCAGTTGACGTCTCCCAGACCGGGCAGTTTCGGGACATGATACTCCAGCGGATGGGCCATGATTCCCACCTCGTCGAGTCGGTGTTGATCAAGGCGGACGTCTTTGGCGTGGATATGAAACAGGCGGTCTTTGAACTCGCGCAGTGGCTTCAGATAGTCCATGTGCTGCCAGATGCAGTGTGAGGGGTCAAAATTGAGCCCGAAATTCCGACTGGGAATTTCATCGAACATCCGCCGCCAGATGGTCGGCGTGGTCGCCAGGTTTTTTCCGCCCGGCCATTCGTCGCGGGTAAACAGCATCGGGCAGTTTTCGATACCGATTTTGACGCCATGATCTTCGGCGAGCGCGAGCAGCGGTTTCCAGACCTTCCGGAACTGCGGCCAGTTGTCGTCCACCGATTTCGTCCAGTCCCGGCCGATGAACGTATTCACCTGTGTGCAGCCCAGCAGCGGGGCTGCCTTGATCAGCTTTTCGAGATGGGCGATGGCTCGCTGGGCTTCCTCGTGATCCGGCGTCAGCGGATTCGGGTAGTATCCGAGGCCACTCAATTCCACCCCGGCATTCCGGAAAATGTCGAGAGCCGCGTCGGCCTGAGACTGATCAAAATTCGAGACGTCGAGATGCGTGACGCCGGCGTAGCGGCGTTCGGCTTTGCTGACAGGCCAGCACATGACTTCCACGCAGGTGTAGCCCGCTTCGGCCGCGAAGTGCACGACCTCAGTCAGTGAGAGGTCCGGAAGAATGGCGCTGACGAATCCGAGTTTCATAGTTCGCTTTCCGTATGGGTTAACAGTCGGTCAGGTTGGTGTCAGGGTACTGGTCAGGGAGTTTGCGGAATGTCCACCCAGCGCCGCTCGCGGTGGCTGGTGAGCATCGCTTCGCATAACAGGATCTCGCGGTGGCCGTCGGCGAACGTGGGAAACAGTCGCTCGGCTGTCAGATCGCCGGCGTTCACGTAGTCGTAGACACTGCGGAACAGTTGTTTGAAGGTGTCGGGGTAACCCTCGTTGTGGCCGCCGGGGTAGCTGGTCGCGGCGCGGGCCGTCGGACCCAGCAGCGACGGGTCCCGCAGCAGCGATCCATTGGGCTGCTCGCGGCGACCGATCCAGAGTTCGTTGGGGTGTTCGCTGTCCCAGGCAAAGGCTTCGTCCGCCGCGGCGATCTCGAATCGCAGGCAGTTCTTCCGTCCGGCCATGACTTGAGACACATTGAGCGAGCCTTGTGCTCCGGAATCAAACCGCAGCAGGACGTTGCCCGCATCTTCGGTGTCGATGGGGACCTCGTTGGTCGCGGCCGGTCCCGTGCCTGCGAACGTCTGCGTACTGTGAACTGGACGGCGTCGGGTCGGATGTACCTGGATCAAGTCGGCACATAGTGCCGTGACTCGGGATTGCGTGATGAACTGGACAAGGTCCAGCCAGTGAGTGCCGATGTCGGCGAGCGCTCGCAATTCGCCCCCTTCGGCCGCCAGGACACGCCAGTTGAAATCGGTATCGTGCAGCAGCCAGTCCTGAGTGTACGAGCCCTGGACATGCCAGATGCGATTCGGCGGTTGGCAGGAGAGTCGGTCGCGGACTTCCAGGCACAACGGGTAATA
>JAFEBR010001142.1 GCA_018242565.1 Planctomycetota bacterium
ATCAGGCACATCGAGTCGTGGGTTGCCAATCGTTTCCATGTAGACGCAACGAGTCTGGTCATTGATCGCCCGAGCGAAATTGGCCGGGTCACTCTGGTCCACGAATTTCACATCGATTCCCATTTTGGGAAAGGTGTAGTGAAACAGGTTGTACGTGCCGCCGTACAGACTCGATGACGCGACGATATTCTGACCGGCGCGGGTAATATTGAGGATCGCCAGAGATTCGGCGGCCTGCCCTGAAGCGACGGCCAATGCGCCACTGCCACCTTCCAGGGCGGCGATCCTTTTTTCCAGCACATCGCACGTGGGATTCATGATCCGCGAATAGATATTCCCGAACTCCTGGAGTCCGAACAATCGGGCGGCATGATCGCTGTCGTTAAACACGTATGAAGTCGTCTGGTAGATCGGGACTGCACGTGAGTTTGTCGCGGGATCAGGGACTTGTCCGGCATGAAGACATTTTGTAGCCAGTCGCATGGGGGAGTTCTCCTGAAGAGATTCAGCCGTGCCGTGGAATTCAAGTCGCAGAAACCTGCGCAGTACACATCCGAGGTCGGGGTTCCCTCAGCACCGAAGAAAGTACTGCCGGGCCGTCGGGGAAGGGCATGAGTCGCATAGAGCGGACCCATCGTGAATCGGTGGAGCGCGATCGCGACAGGCTGCTGACACGAGTCGAGTGGATTGCAGGACCTAAACGTGCCTGGCAATTGCTCAGACCAGAAATGAGATGCCGGAGGTGGGAGTCGAACCCACATGACCTGTCAGGGTCGCCGGATTTTGAATCCGGTGCGTCTGCCATTCCGCCACTCCGGCTAAAGCATGCCATTCGAACATCTCTTTGCCCGACTTGACGTCAGAAAAAAGATCCTTGGCACTCTCGCTGATCGCTATGTTACTGGCAGCAGGCCATGAATCAAGGGACGGCCACTGGAAGCCGGCAAAGTCCCTTGAAATTTTCGGCGGGACGGCGTTACAGGCCAACGATTCGATGAAGGAGAACTGCCGGAGACAACGGCCGCGCTGGCTTCGCAATACCGCAAAAGGGCCTGTATGATCGATTCCACAACCTTGTAGCGGCCTGGCGTGGCCGCACCTGTTGGTTTCCATCGTCGTCTTCATAGAACTCGGTTCAGAGGGAACCCATGTCCTGTGTGGTTCGGAAGGACTGTTCATCTCGAGTGCGGTTACGAAATGCCGGGATTTCTTTCTGCCTCATGCTGTTGATCGTTGGACTGCGTGGTCCTTGCGGACTCGGGGCTGAAAACCAGCGGCAGGGCGAAAACGCAAACCCCAGATTCTCAGCCGGAGACGCGCGGGCCTTTGTCGTCGATCTCGAGCAGGCCGTGCAGATGGCCAGCAAAGATCACGGGGACACCCTGGAATTCCTGCTCGATCGGGAGTTGCCGTTTCAGGCGTTATTTTCCTGGGATGACGGAAATGCCGGCGTTGACAGCGGTCGTGATATCGCTGGAATACGCCGAATGGCAGGATTCGTGTCTGCAACAATCAACGCGGTGGAAAGTGGAGCAGTTGCAGACTGTGTTGACCGGGTATGACGCCGCCGGTTCGGCGTCTCGCAAACAATTCGAATCAAAGGACTCAGGCTATGAAGCTGACTGGGCTGTCGGGGAATGAGATCTACTGCCTCAAGCAGAAGGGGTGGACGCCTGGGAATATCGTCGTCGGGAACAGCGTACACTCGCTGGGGGTCGTCCGTAGCATCGGTGCCGGTTTGACGAGCCTCGCCGGGGGTGAGGTGACGGGAGTCACCGAACTGATTTCCGATGGCCGGCACGCGGCGATCGAGCGGATCGAACGCGAAGCCCAGTCTGAGGGGGCGCAGGGGCTGACTGGCGTCACCTCCGAATTGCGGACGCTGGGAAATCTCGTGGAGTTCCTCGCCATCGGGTCGTCGGTTGCCAATCCCCAGCAGTCCGGGCCGTTTTTCTCGACCGCGTGCAGCGGTCAGGATCTGTACTGCCATCTGGACTGCGGTTACGAACCCCGGCATTTTGTGATGGGCAATGTGGCCTACGCGATGGGACTTGGTCGGGGGATTATGGGGACGCTGCGGCAGATTACGACCCGCGGCGAGATCCGCGAATTCTCGGATATGTACAATCATACGCGGCACCTGGCGCTCGAGCGCATCGAACAGGATGCCCATCGGCGGGGATGCAACGCGGTCGTGGATATCACGACGCGGATCATTCCGTTTGGCCCGGGCGTTCGCGAAATGTTGATGGTTGGAACCGGTTCCCATCATCCGCTGCTGGGGGCGTTGGAGCAGCCTGTGACGTCCGAGTTGACTGGAGAAGAACTCTGGAATCTGAGCAACCTGGGTTACTCCCCGGTGCGGTTGGTGTTGGGGACTTCGGTTTACGCGTTGGGGCTGGCCGGCGGGTTGAAAACATTTTTTCAGTCACTGGGCCGGGGTGAAATGAACGATGTGACCAAACTGATTTATGAGGCGCGTGAGAATTGCCTGGAACATATCGAGGCGGATGCGAGCGCCCATGGGGCCGACGGAGTCATCGGGATCAAAGTATTCGTCTATGAGATGGGAGCCGGGTTGGTCGAGGTCTTGGCGATCGGGACGGCGATCCGGAAGAATCCGCAGATGACGACGGCAAGCGACCACCTGTTGTCGCAGGCCATCATTCGGGATCGTGAGACGTTTTTTGACGACGTGTTCACGGGAAGAATCAAGGCCGCCGATGGAAAACCGCAGACCGGTGGCACTGCTCCTGAAGCATCGCGCCCCTCGGCGTTGGCGATTGGCTGTGTGATTATGATGGCTGGTATGATGGCGTTGATCGGAATTGTTGTGGCAGTGATCGCATCGCGGTAAGCGAGGCTGGTCAAAGGGCCGGGCGCGGCAGAATTGATTTCAACTCCGTTCGTGGCCATTGCCGGTGATCTGGCTCGGGTCGGGGCGGCCGAATCGGATTCGATGCGGAAAGTTGATTGCGTCGTGGGTCGGCACATCGCCGTCGCCCGGCGATTGTGCTAGATTGAGACGCGTCCTCGAAAATCAAAGGAAAAGTGTCTGTGACACGCACTGCATTGATCGAAAGTTCTCTTCCCGGAATTCCTGTCCGACGTGGAAAAGTCCGCGATGTCTACGACTTTGGTGATCGTCTGCTGATCGTGGCGACGGATCGGATCAGCGCATTCGACTGGGTTCTGCCCACGGGCATTCCCGACAAAGGCCGGATTCTGACGCAAATGAGTCAGGTCTGGTTTGAGATGATCGATTTTCCGCATCACTTGCTCAGCATGAATCCCGACGATCTTCCTCTGCCAGCGGGAACCGACCGCGAGTCGCTGGAAGGCCGCAGCATGGTCGTCCGCAAGACGAAGGTCTTTCCTGTGGAGTGTGTCGTGCGGGGATATCTCTCGGGGTCAGGCTGGAAGGAATACCAGAAGACAGGCGCCGTCTGTGGTATCCGTCTGACGGCCGACATGGTGGAAAGTGACAAGCTTCCGGGGCCGATCTTCACGCCGGCGACCAAAGAAGAGTCGGGGCATGACATTAATATCTCGTTCGAGCAGATGTGCGAGATCATTGGCGCCGAGGCCGCCGATCAATTGCGTCGCCGCAGTCTCACGATTTATCTGCATGCATCGGCCGCGGCCCGCGAAAAAGGAATTCTGATTGCCGATACCAAATTTGAATTTGGTGAGTGCGCTGGCGAAATCCTGCTGATCGACGAAGTGCTGACACCTGACAGTTCACGGTTCTGGCCGGCTGACGAGTATGAACCGGGGGGGCCGCAACCTTCGTTCGACAAACAGTTCGTCCGCGACTGGCTGGAGACGACCGGATGGGATAAGAACAGCCCGCCTCCCGAATTGCCCGCCGAAGTCGTCGCGAAAACTCGCGAAAAGTACATCGAAGCGTATGAACAGCTTTCCGGCAAACCGTTTGCCTGGCGCTGATCCGCCCGGTTTGAGGTGAGGCCACAGTCCCTTTTGAACCAGTCCCATTTGAAAACGGGGCTGCGGGGAGCATGGTTCCGGGCATCGCGTTCGCCCCGCACGCCGGATCGGAGTTGATGCGGTTTTGTCCCCTGTTGGGGAGACGTCTCAAACCAGCGCTTCTGTGATCGGCTTGGCGGCCGGGTCGGCGATCCGCACAGGGCGCCCCACGTTCGACGTGTTCTGTCCCATGGGGTCAATCCCCAATGCCAGGCAGGCAGTGGCCAACAGGTCTGCCACCGCGACTGGTCGATCGGCCACGGTCATGCCATCGTCGCTGCTTTTGCCAATGACCTGACCGCCTCGAATCCCACCCCCGCAGAGGACGGTCGACCAGGCCACTGGGAAGTGGTCGCGACCTTTGTTCTCGTTAATCTTGGGGGTGCGACCAAATTCACCCATCCAGATGACCAGGGTCGAGTCGAGCAGTCCTCGGGTTTTCAGGTCCTCGAGCAAGGTGGCCCAACCTGGGTCGAGAGTTTCCGAGAGTTTCTGCACCGAGTTGAAATTGTCCTGATGCGTATCCCAGCCAATGCCGGGCGCTCCTTGCACACCGTTCAGCGATACTTCGACAAACGGCACACCCCGCTCGATCAGTCGGCGGGCCAGCAGGCACCCTTGTCCAAATTGGTTGCGGCCGTAGGCGTCTCGCAGTTCATCAGGCTCTGACGAGAGATCGAAGGCTTTGACCGCCTCGGAACGCATCATACGAACGGCCTGCAGGTAGGCGGCCCGGTGGCTGGCGGTTGGAGTTCCCGGATGACTGGCTGCGAAATCGGCCTCTAAACCCGACAGCAACTCGAGTCGCGAGTCAATCTGGGCAGGAATCAGATTCGCCGGCGACGCAAGGTTCTTGACCTGCAGTGACTTTTCGTAGTCGGTGCCTCGATTCGGAACATTGCCGTCACCCACGATCAAAGGGGCGTATTTGGGACCCAGGAAACCGGGGCCGTAGGCGTTTGGACTCAGGAGTCGATTGGGCGCAATGCTGACAAAGTTGGGCAACTCGGTCTCCTCCAGTCCCAGTTCATGACTCCAGACTGAACCCAATGTCGGGTACTGAATCGGGCCCTGGGGCAGGTAGCCGGTCCGCAACAGGTATGTGGCCCGAGTGTGATCTCCCTCTTTGGTGGTCATGGAGCGGACGATGGTACAGTGCTCCATCTGCCGGGCCAGTTTGGGGAGATGCTCTGAGATCTGAATGCCCGGGACCGAAGTCTCGATGGGTTTGAAGGTGCCCCCATTCTCGTGACCGGGTTTCAGATCGAACGTGTCCATCTGGCTGGGGCCGCCAGTCATCCACAGCAGAATGCACGAACGCTTTCGCGATTGGGAGCCTGCGGTTTCTTCGGCCAAGGCCGAAAACCAGCGGGACATCGAGAGGCCAAACGTGCCACAAGCCGTCAACCGGATCAAATCTCGCCGACTCAACACAGGAAATTTCGGGGATCGCAAGGTCATCGAACACTCCACGGTGCTGTCAGCCGATCGAATTTTGGAACGAACTGCTGCCTATCGGTTGAACAAGAATTCACTGCAATTGAGCAAGGCCCAGAAGACGTCGCTGAGTGCCTGCTTGGGATATTTCGCGGGACCGCCCGCATCGACATATGCGACCAGACGGTCGAGTTCGTCGGGACGCGGTTCGCGGCTGAGGGCCGCGAGGTACAAGGCTTCCACGCGCTCAGCCGTGGTCATTAATGGGAACTCGGCGATCGCCGTCAGGGTTGCACTCTTTTCGAGGCCTGTGGCGTCGACGACAAACTGGCCGTTCATCATGGAGAGGGCCTGTAGAATCGTTGTCTGACGCTCGACAACCGCATCGTTGCTGTTCATGAATAACTGCACAAACTCTTCTCGCGGCGAGTTGTTCATCAGCGCGAACTGATTTCGGTTGGTGGTCGGTTCGTGAAAGCCGGTCGCCTGAGAAATACTGTCGAACAACTGCTCCGCGGTCAGGCCTTTGATCGACATGCGGGCAAACAACCGCGGGTCAGATTGCGATTTGTGCGTTTCCTGGCTGCTGAGCTGATACGTCTTACTGGAGGTGATCGCGCGGATGAGAAACTTGAAATCGTAGTTGTGGGTCACAAACTGCTCGGCCAGTTCGTCCAGCAGTTCGGGGTGGCTGGGTGGATTGGCGGCAGTGAAATCATCGACCGGGCTCACGATCCCGATTCCGAAGAATTGCCCCCACACCCGGTTCACTGTGGCTCGAGCAAAATAAGCGTTTTGCTCGCTGACCACCCAATTTGCCAGGATCGACCGGGGGCTGTCGCGAAATTTCAGTTGCGGCGCCTGCCCGTCGAGGTATGTGGGGACGACCTTTTTTTCCGTGCCAGGGATCGTCACCGTTTTGCCACCAAACAGCTCTTTAATGGCATCCAGCGCGCCGGCGCCGTTGGGATCTCGCTCCAGACCCGCGAAGAATGCCGCATAACCCCAGAACTGCTCGCGCTTCCAGTCATCGAACGGATGGTCATGGCACTGGGCACATTCGATCCGCACGCCGAGAAACATGCGGGCCGTCCCAGCGGCCAGATTCTCGGGTTTCAATTGTTTCGCCTGATAGAAGCCGACGGGAGTGACTTCAGTTTGTGGTTGCAACGGATTGGCCGCCAGTCGTGGGTCGACAGAAACTGTCAGAATTTCACGCACCACAGCGTCGAAGCCCGTGTTCGCAGACGCCTGTCGGCGCAGCCAGGCTTCGAAATTCGGGACGAGAATGCGAACTTCCAGTTCTGTCTCGGCTTCAGGCAGCATGACCGCGCGCCACACATTCGAGAAATGCGTGATATACGCGGGGCTTTCGAGCAAAGAATCCACCAGACGCTGGCGTTTCCCTGCCTGGGTGTCTTCGAGAAACAGATGCAGATCGGCGACGGCGGGGATCTTGCCCGCGATATCCAGTGACACCCGGCGGATGAACGATGCATCGTCCACAGGCCGGGCGGGGGTGACTTGTTCAGCCCGCCAGCGGCGTGAGATCAGTTCATCGATTTTTTCGGCCAGGCGCTCCACATCGGCATCGAGACTCGTCGGCGGGGCGACAGGGGGTTCAGCACTGGCAGCGCGGCACCAACCGCACAGCAGCAGCGCCGCTACGGTCAGTTTATTTCGTCGTTGTTGTCGGTTCTCTGCCATTTCCGCTTGCCCTGAACAAGAAAGGAACCCCCCAGCGGGCGTCACTCGCGGCTGAGACTTGGTGTCTGAATTATAGCCCGATTCGTTTGCGACTGGCTACCTTGGATATGCGGAAAATCGACGACAGTCTGAGATCACATCCTGCACCTGAGAGACCTGTTTTCACAGCCAATTTGTTTGGAATTTCGGACCGTTTTGTCATTCCAGACCGTTTTGTCCGGCGAAAACCGCGATTTCGGCGGCGGTTGGACGTGGCACCCTGAACAAACAGGCTTAGTACGGCAACACGCAACCGGTTTCTCCGACGGGCTTGCCTCGGTTTTTCATTTGAGTTGTGGGATTCGACTGTCCGCCGAAACCTGTTCCGCTTCACGCAACACCCGTAAGGCGTTGCCGCCCATAATCTTCTTAATCTCTTCGGCAGCATAGCCCCGGTCGAGCAGCGTCTGGGTGATCAGGGGGTAGGAAGCCACGTCATCCAACTGATCGGGGACCATCGGCACACCGTCGTAATCGGAGCCCAGTCCGACGCAGTCGATTCCAGCGACCTTGACTATGTGGTCGATGTGATCAACCACGTCGTGGATAGTTCCCTGAATGACAGGGTGGGCATCGTACCAGTCATTCATGGCCTGTTTGACCGCTTCGCGAGTTCCTAACTTACGTTCAAATTCGCGTTCGACTTCAAATGCTCTGGCCCGCACTCGTGCCGACTCGGCCATGACGTAGGCGGAATAAAAATTGACCATGACTACGCCCCGGTTCCGTTGAATCTTTTTGAGGATTTCATCGGGAATGTTTCGTGGGTGGGGTGCCAGGGCGTAGGTGGACGAATGAGAGGCGATTACTGGTGCGCGGCTGACTCGCAAGACGTCATCCATCGTATCGACGGAAACGTGAGAAATGTCCACGAGCATTCCGAGATCGTTCATGGCCCGAACTACCTCTTCGCCAAATTCGCTGAGCCCCTGGTGCCGGGCCTCGTCGGTCGCCGAATCGACCCAGTCCAGAGTGTCCGAATGAGTCAGCGTCATGTACCGGACACCCAGGCTGGCATACATTCTCAGTAATCCCAGAGAATTTTCGATGGCATGTCCGCCCTCCAGTCCAATCAGCGACGCGATTTTGCCGGTCTGGCGGATGCGAACCACGTCATCGGCCGTGCGGGCGATTTCAAATGTCTCGGGGTAACGACGCACCATGCGGTAGATCAGGTCAATCTGTTCCAAAACCTGATGAGCAGCGACACCTTCGTCGGCGGTGTCCGCCGGCACGTAGGCGGACCAGAACTGTGCGCCCACACCTCCGGCTTTGAGTCGCGGGATGTCCGTGTGAAAACGTTCTTGGGGCAGGGCAATGTCTGCTGCGTCGAAGGATGACCCCGCCTTGCTGCGCATGGTCCAGGGTAGATCGTTGTGGCCATCAAAAACCAGGCACTCCGCATGTAATTTGCGTGCCGCGTCGGAGAGTACGACTTTGGGGCGGGGCTTGGCTGTCGCTTTCGAACTGGCTTCTTGTGCCTGGGCCCTCGGCGCGTTGCCGTAAAATCCGATAGCACACACCACACACAAACAGACGAAACGGTGAAACATGATCCTCTTGATGGGTTGGGGGAAGTGAGACGCGGCGAGAATTCTAGGCAACGCTCCCACGGTTGGGCAAATCCACGCAGGATCAGATCAAAAGTTGCCGGGGTATCATGGTTGGGGAGTTACTGACGGTCGGAACGGCGCGAGTTCGAATCACGACGGATTTCGTTTGACATGCCAGATGGACCTGGTTAAATCCAATGACAGACAGTTTGTCATTCCACCGCCAGAATCGTCGAAGATTGGTAAGCTTTGCTGATTTTCGGACGATGGAGTGATGACCAGCCAGATTTTGTCGGGCGCGAGTTTTCCCCGGTCGGCTTACTCGGGGCCTACCGCCTGCAATCATTTGCAATGACCCGGACTTGCCAAACGCTTTGATAAGGGGTGGAGCATGAAACTCGCAGATTCGAAGTCTCTGTGTGCCGGGTTCTTCCTGCTGATTGCCAGCGGGGTCATCAGTCTGGCGGATGATGAGCTTCCAAAAGCGGCGCCCCCGAAGCCCGTCCCGCCGGTTGCCCCGCAGCAGCCACCCGCGGTGCCCCCGCCGGTCGTGCCACCCAGGCCGAACCAGGAGAATCAGCGTCGCAACAAGGTGACGGTGCGGCAAGCCGTGGTCAACGGTGAAACGCAGATGGACATTGAAGAAAACGGGGTGAAGATCTGGATCAAGCATCGGAATCGGAAGAACATCCAGATGACGATCACTCAGCCGGATGATGACCCGGATGACGAAATCGAACCGGACCAGGAAACCTTCGAGGCCAAAGATGTGCGGGAATTGCGAGAGAATTACCCCGAGGCTTACGAGTATTTCGAACGCTATGCCATGCCGGAAAAAGGAAATGTGCCCGGATTTGGACTGCCGGTTCCCGGTTTGCCCGGGTTTCCCGGCGGACAGCGTGGGCCCAGAATGTTGTTTCGGAATCCACCCTTCGGGGGCGGATTTGGTTTCGGAGGCGATGCGCCAGCGCCCCCCGCTCAAGAGGGGTCTGAGAATAACAAGCGGCTTTCCGAGTTGAACGCTGAGTTGAAGCAGTACGCCGAAGAGCTGCAGGAACTGACCGAAAAGACGCCGATCGACCTGAGAAAGTTGCGGGAAATCTCGAAACACCTTCACGACGTTCAGAAGAAGATGGCCGAGACACTGAAGCCACCGCGGCAGAAATCCGACGGGGCAGGGGAAGACGCGGACGATGAAGTTGAGGTGGGGCCCTGAGATTGCGGTTGCACTCAGCGCTGGCTTTGACAAATGAAACCGGCAGTCTGAATCGCCCGTTGGCCGATTCAGACTGCCGGTTTTGGATTTTCGACCGAGGTCCGCCCTATTTCAGAGGTTCCCCCTCAATCGGCTTGCCGTTGGTGGTCAGGATCTGGATTTCGTGTGCGCGGTGCTTTCCGGTCCACTTCCAGACGATCTGTTTTTCTTTCGTCACCTCAAAAATCTTGATGGCGCCAGTGGCACCATAGCTGGCAATGACGGTGTTTCCGTTAGGGAGTCGCTGGCCCCCACACGGGTCGGCGAAAGGCTTGGCATCGGGGAAATCGTCGTTGCTGATTTTCCAGACGACCTTGCCAGCCGAATCGAATTCGACCGTCTTGTTGCCATGGGTCAGGTTCACCAGCGTGTGGCCATTGGACAGGCGAATCGCCGTAAAAGGCCAGTTCTCGGCGGGACGGCCACCCAGATCGTTCTGGTCGGTCAGGAACTCCTTCACAATCTGGCCTGTGGGGGAGTACTCCTTGACCTTGAACGCGAGCAGGTGGGGGACCAGGTAGTTCCCGTTGGCGAGTTTCCGGGCCATCCGAGTCTGCATATGGGCGTTGTCGGTTTCCGGACGAAGGGGAACCTCTGTCAGGATTAGACCGTTTCGATCGACTTCCAGAAGTCGCGGTTTCGGGCCGAGTTCGGTGACCAATGTTCGCCCGTTGTCCAGGCGTTGTGCCGTGCCGATTTCGCGGTTCTCGGCTGAAAGTTGGTAGTGAAACACCCGTTGTTTGTCCCGAGTTAATTCCTGGACCTCAGCGGACCAGGCAATCAGCACGTTGCCATTGGGGAGCACGTAGCCATCGCGTGCCGCGGGATTTCCGGCGTTCCAGACCTCTTGATCATCTTCGCCGATGATTCCGGTAAACGTCGGACCTGCAATAAAAAACGAATGGCGAATCTCGTCATCGGCGGCGAGAGATGCTTGTGTGGTCAGCAAGCAGAACGCGAAGAACAGGCTGCAGCGAATCATCACGAACTCCAGTTAAGGGAGCGCAAGCATGGTTTTTTAGGAATGACCAATTCAGGCATGATAGACAGATGCTGATCGCCGCAACAGCGGGCGGATCGCCTGAAGCAATCAGGAATGATACCGAGGCTGGAACGGCGGGGACGTCGGTTGTGACGTGGTCGAAGGATGTGAAAATCGGCTGGTAAGTTGTTCTCCGGAGCGGAGAGGTGGGCGTTTGGCGAGGCACTTTTCGATTTCCCTTGGCTTCGGGAGAGATTTCGCGTATACTTCTGGCACGAGTAAAACCCCGCCCTATCCTGTTGGTCGATTTGTTTGTGCCATCGGGATAACCGCCAGGCAATTGATGGGCTCCAGGGACGCGTCCGCGTCCGGCACATACAGTCCTGGATTTAGAGCACGAAAGACCTCTCGCACGATTGCGAATCAGGTGTCCAACGCGGGGTGCGTGTCAGTGTGACATCGCAGTTTGGGCCTCCCCTGTTTTGTTGGATTTGCAAGGCCGTTGTCGCCACGCGTGACCGGTCCGTGAGTTGGACTTTCTCATTTGATGGGAGTGCGCCCTCGTGAGGGCGAAGTCTCCGGAAAGAATCTTGTATGTCGTTTACTGCGTTAGGGCTTGCTGAACCCATTCTGCGCGCTGTGGCAGCGGAAGGTTATTCGACCCCCACACCGATCCAGGCACAGTCGATTCCGGTTGTGATGGATGGAAGTGACTTGTTTGGCTGTGCTCAGACGGGCACGGGAAAGACGGCGGCCTTTGCTTTGCCGGTCTTGCATCGTTTGTGGACCAATCGTCCGGCACCCGGTGCTGGCCGGAAAATCCGCGCGCTCGTTCTGTCACCCACCCGCGAGTTGGCATCGCAGATTGCCGACAGCTTTGCCGCTTACGGCAAGAACACCCCGTTGCGGCATGCCGTAATCTACGGCGGTGTCGGACAGAATCCCCAGGTCAAAGCGCTGCGCAATGGAATCGACATTCTGGTCGCGACGCCCGGTCGGTTGCTCGACTTGATGAACCAGGGGCATGTCGACCTGCGGGCTGTCGAAGTGTTCGTGCTGGATGAAGCCGACCGTATGCTTGATCTGGGATTTTTCCCGGACATCCGCAAAATCGTAGCGCGGCTGAGCTCCGAACGTCAGACCTTGCTGTTTTCGGCGACAATGCCGGAAGACATCCTGGAATTGGCCCATTCGATTCTGCGAGAACCGGTGCAGATCAAGGTGACGCCCGTGGCTTCGGCCGCCGAACTGATCGAGCAGTCGTTTTATTTCGTCGCCAAACGCAACAAGCCCATTCTGCTGGAGCACATTCTGAAGAATGCGGAGCTGACTCGAGCGCTGGTCTTCACTCGTACGAAACGGTCGGCTGACCGGGTCTGCGAACGCCTGCAGAAAGCCGGAGTGCGATCTGCCGCGATTCACGGCGACAAGACGCAGTCCAATCGTGAGCGGGCTTTGGAAGCGTTCCGCTCGGGACGAACAGCCGTGCTGGTGGCCACCGATATCGCCGCACGCGGGATTGATGTCGATGCCGTGTCGCACGTCTTCAATTACGACATCCCCGAGGTCGCGGAAACCTATGTGCATCGCATCGGCCGCACTGGCCGTGCGGGGGCCAGTGGGGTCGCGCTGTCGTTCGTCGATCACGATGAACGTGGTGATTTCCGTCAGATTGAAAAGTTGCTGCGTCGGAAGATCGAAGAGAAGTCCGATCATCCCGAGTATCCGCCGGCCGGTGAAAATCGGCCTGTGGAGGAGCAGCGCCGGCCTGACCGTTCGAAAAAGCCTGGTCGTCCCCAGGCGACTCATCGGCCCCAGAAACCGGGCAGACGTCCAGAGCATCAGCGGCACGAAACGCATGTTCGCACTACGGAACAAGTCAAGCCAGTCGATGACGTGGTTGATTTTGGCGCGGGTGTCGACATCGTCCAGCCGGAAACGCACGTGGCAGGCGACACTCGACACCACCAGCATCGCCCGCAGACGGGGCAGGGGCATCGTCGTCCGGGAGCAAAACCCAAGAATCGGCGATTCGGTCCGCAAGAGAATAACCGTGGCGGCACTGGCGCGGGATCTCGCGGTCGCGGCCGACGCGGCCGTGGTCGACCGGCTGGTGCCGGTAACGCTGGCAAATTCCGCACTCACGGTGGTGCAAACGGTGGCTCAGGCCACGGTTCCACGAGTGGTGGCAGTGGCGACACGCAGCAGTCGTAAAGACTGAGCGATCTGTCGCGCGGGACTTTGGCCGCTCGCAGGCTGTGACGTGCTGTCACATTCTGTGGGCGGCCTTTTTTTCGACCCGTTGGGGGGGCCAATCCGCGCATCCGACCGATCAGGGGCAATGGTTTGCTGTCAAAATGGCAGCCGTGTGTGGTCGGGGTCACCGCAAAAAAGCCGGAATCTTTGGGTTTTCTCGGCGGATTTGGTCTGGCGCGCCGATTGCAGAATGGCGTTTCGAGGCCGATTGAGGGCCTGCCGTTTTTTCCAGTTCACTGAGATTTTCGGAGTTTGCCGTGGCCGACCAGCAGGAATTCACGTTCCAGACTGAAATCAAGCAACTGCTGCACATTCTGTCGCATTCGCTCTACCAAAATCCTGAAATCGCGCTGCGCGAGCTAATTTCGAATGCGTCTGATTCGCTCAACAAGCTGCGACACATTCGACTGTCGGATGAAAAGTATCGCAGCGACGATCCGCTGGAAATCACTCTCGAACCCAACAAAGAAGCCAAAATGCTCGTGATTCGAGATACGGGCATCGGACTGACGCACGAAGAACTGGTGCAGAACCTGGGGACGATTGCGCACAGTGGTTCGAAAGAGTTTCTGCGGAGTCTGACGGCGGCACCGCAGTCCAAGGATGGTCAGCCCGACCTCTCGCTCATTGGGCAATTCGGGGTGGGCTTTTACTCGGCGTTTATGCTCGCGGAAAAAGTCGAAGTCATCACGCGCAGCTATCGCGATGAACAAGGCTGGCGTTGGGAATCAGATGGTTCGGGACGGTTCACGATCACGCAGGCCGAGGGGGAGATTCCTCGCGGTGCTCAAATTCGGCTGCACCTGAAGGACGACATGCTGGATTTCCTGGAGCCTTACCGGCTGAAGGGAGTCGTCCGCAAATATTCGACATTCGTGCCATTTCCAATTCGGCTCGAAGAAGAGACCGTTAACGAGCAGAAGCCGATCTGGGTGGAACCGAAAAGTCAGGTCACCGAAGATCAGCATGCAAGTTTCTATCAATGGCTCACCCATCGGACAGACGAGAAGCCGCTGTGGCATCTGCACTTGAACAGTGATTCGCCGATTCAGTTTTATTCGATTCTGTACTGTCCGCAATCCAACTTTGAATTGCTGGGATTCGGGCAAAGCGATCACGGCGTGAATCTGTGCGCTAAGCGAGTGCTCGTGCAGGACGATTGCAAAGACCTGTTGCCCGAGTACCTGCGATTCCTGTATGGCGTGGTGGATTCAGCCGATCTGCCATTGAATGTGTCGCGTGAGACCCTGCAGGACCATAAGCTGCTGCCCAAGTTGAAGAAGGTGCTCACGAAAAAGGTGCTCGACCACCTGGCGAGCCTCGCGGAAGAAAATCCCGAGACCTTCAAAACTTTCTACAAACAGTTCAGTTCGATTCTGCGGACCGGCATCGGTCACGATTTCGAAAATCGCGAGCGGATTGCCAAGCTGATGCGGTTTCACTCGAGTCATGCGGTTGGTGAGACCCCCGTGGAGAATAACGGCAGCCGGCCCGATCCGACCGTATCGCTGGATGATTATCTGAAACGCGCCGCAGAAGGACAGACGCAGATTTACTATCTCAGCGGTCCGGACCTGGGGGCCCTCTCACGGCATCCGCATTTGGAGGCGTTTCGCAAACGGAATCTGGAAGTCTTGTTCTTGACCGATCCGATCGACGAATTCGCTTTGACGCAGTTGTTCAATTACAGCGGCAAGCAATTGATTTCGATCGACTCAGCGGACGTCAAATTTCCGGATTCGACGAAGCCTGCCGATGAGGCCGAACGTCCGGGAGCGCCGGCGCATTTCACGCGGGTGGTCGAACTGTTCCGAGGTGCCCTGGACGGCAAGGTTTCGGATGTCCGCGAATCGGAGCGGTTGACCGATAGTCCCTGCTGTCTCGTGAACGTTCAGGGAACGATGAGCAGCCAATTGCAAAATGTACTGCGGCACTCCATGAAAGAATACGAAGTGTCGAAACGCATTCTGGAGTTGAATCCGCACTCGCCGTTGGTCACTCGACTGTGTGAATTAACGGTCAATCCTGAAAATGACGAGTTCATTCGGGATTGCGGTCGGCAACTGTTCGCGAATGCCCAGATCCTTGATGGCCTCGTGCCGGACGTCGAAGACACGACGAATCGATCGCTCCGCTTTATGGAAGAACTCTCCCGTCATCGGACGACCATCGCGACGTAATTCGGCCTGCGTTGGTACCGTCGGGGACGGACTCGTCGGTACCGATTTGACGGCCTTGCGCCGCCGCCCTAAGATTCGGCCGTACAGATCGATTTCAGGAAGTGTAAGCAGTTCTGGTGACTGTCCTGGGCTTCAAACCCAGTGAGGGGTCTGAAAAGGCGCCTGGTGGGTTCGATTCCCATCCACTTCCGCCAATTCGCGAAAATCCTCGGTGTTTCCGAGGATTTTCGCCTTTCGGGGGCCTCGTGGTGGCGACGGCTTCCAATTTCAGTTCTTTTGGCGCTGAGCTTTGCGCCGGTTTCATTCTGAAGTTGAGCGACGAAATTCACAGGGCTACTCCGCCCTGTGCCGAGGGGGCGATCTGTGGTATCCTGCAGATCTCCGGAGCCGTGTGGAATCAGCAAAAATCAGCGGCCGGAGCCAGCCGAGAACTCAGTTCTCGAGACGATGCGGGCTGTGCCCTCCGCAACAAAAGAAAATCGATTGACGTCAAAGGAATCTGACCTGTCAGAAATGAACGGACTCCGAGTCTCCAACCTGCGAAAAAGCTACGGCACGCATTTAGCCGTCGACGGACTGAGTTTTCAGGTGGACCAGGGGGAGATTTTCGGACTCATCGGCCCCAATGGAGCCGGTAAGTCGACCACGATGTTGATCATTATCGGCCTGCTGCGCGCGGATGCCGGGAAGGTCGAATTCGACGGTCGGCCATTTGACCCGAACAATGCGGACATGCGGTCGTGGCTGGGAATCGCTCCTCAGGAGTTGGCGATTTACCCGGAATTGACGGCGGCTCAGAATCTGCGGTTCTTCGGCAAGCTGAATGGATTGTCGGGCGCGAAACTCAAGGATCGCGTTGATTATGTCCTGGCGCTGACGGGGTTGACGCCTAATGCCGACCATACCCCCAGTACATTTTCGGGTGGCATGTCGCGGCGGTTGAATTTCGGCATTGCGCTGTTGAACGAACCGCGGTTTGTGATTCTGGATGAGCCCACGGTGGGCATCGACCCACAATCGCGATCCAACCTGCTGGATGGAGTGCGCGATCTGAGCCGACAGGGTGTGGGGGTGTTGTACGCATCGCACTACATGGAAGAGGTGGAAGCCATCTGCCACCGAGTGGCCATTATTGATCGCGGGCGCCTGCTGAGGCAGGGGACGCTCGACGAACTGCAGGACCGGACTCGTATTGATTTGTGTGTTCGCGTGCCGGCTCTGCCACTGGAATTGGCGGGCCGTCTGGCGGAAATTGCCGAAGTGCGTCGGGAACCGGATGGCGGTCAGAGCATTCTGGTGCATGAAAGCCTGGAAACGCAGCGGGCCGGTCAATCCGGTCGACTCAGGGCGGTCCTGGAAACTCTCGAACAGGCGCGGATTCCCCTGCGAGGCATTTCGACTCAGGAAGCCAGCCTGGAAACGCTGTTTTTGAGGCTTACCGGGAGAACCTTGAGGGACTGAATGGGCGCCTGGGAAATCACCAAAAAAGATGTCATTCTGATCCTCAAGGATCGCGGTGCGCTGGCCACCTTGCTGGCGTTGCCGGTGGTGTTCATTGCGATTCTCGGGATGTCGACCGGGCAATTGATCACGACACGCGAATCGGCCAAGCTGGTCAAAGTCGGGATCGTCGACGAAGACGGAACCGAGATCGCGAATCGCGTGTTTGAGGACCTGGACCGGATTGGCGGCCTGAAGGTCGACCATGTGACCGACCGCGACGAGGGCCGATTGCGACTGCAGGACGGACGCAGCAGCGTGCTCGTGATTCTGGGAGAAGACTTCCATAATCGGATCGAAGATCTGGACCTGGGAGATATCTTCGACATGGAGCATGGCAAGCTCTCAGCCGGGTTGTCGGCCATCGACATGCAGGTTGAGAGTGGTGCCGCTTTTGTGGGGGTGGCCGACCTGGTGCACTATGTCGTGTTGTCGGCGGTCCTGCGGGTCGTCTCTCCCGAAGTCGCGAAGCGAAATCGGTTGATGGCCCAGTTCATGGAGCGCATTATGAAACGCCACCAGGAAGCGCTCGATAATCAGGAACCGGCAACTCCCAAGCCGGAACCCGTCGAGTCAGGATCGAGTATTGTTTACCAGACCCTGGTCCCTGCGTTCATGGTGATGTTCGCGTTTTTTCTGGTGAATATCATGGCCAGTTCGTTCATTAACGAACGCAAGCTGGGAACATTGCGTCGGTTGCAGACAACACGCATTACGGCGGTGCAGTTGCTCTGGGGCAAGACGCTGCCATTTCTGGTGGTGTCGGTCGCCCAGAGCATACTGCTGTTTCTCTCGGGCAAGGTGATGTTCGGCATGTCCTGGGGAACGTATCCGGTGATGCTCTTGCCCGTGATCTTCACGACCTCGTTGTCGGCGACCGGGTTGGGACTGTTGCTGGCCACCATTGTCCGCACCGAATCTCAGGTGTCATCGTACTCGACGTTTCTGGTCATTGTGCTGGCCGGCATCAGCGGTTGCTATATGCCTCGCGACTGGCTGCCGCAATTGATGCAGAATGTCAGCCTGGCCACGCCGCACGCCTGGGCCCTGATTGCCTATCAGGAACTTTTGACCCACAACCATCCCGACATGTGGCGCGTGTGGAACTGCTGTGCTGTGCTCGCAACGTATGGCGTGATCACCTTTGTGATTGGTTGTCGGCGGTTTCGTAAGATTGAGTATGCCGTGTAACGCATCGTGCCCTATCGCGGCAATCGATCAGGCAGGGCCACCGCTGGCTGCCAGCAGCGTGGGCAGGTCGTATCGCTGCAGGTCGGCAATCTGGTCAATGGTGATGTCGGCCGGTGGGTTGGACTCCACGATCTGCTCATCGTGTGCGTAGTGCCCTTGTCGCGGAAAGACGGTGGTCACTCGCGTCCCCCAGATTTTTTTCACGGCGGTCAGAATTCGCAGCTTATCATCGATGAGCACGTATTGCTTCGCGGGATAGTGCCGTTCGACGTCGGCGAGTTGCTCTTCTTTGTGGATATAGATCAGCACGTTGTTATCGACAGCGTCCATAATGCCAGAACGCTGGACCTTCAGTGGCTGAAACACCGCATCGCCATCCGACAGAATGACCGCCGGTCCCCAGTCTCGCAGCCAGCGGATGACATCGAGTGCGCCGGGAAAAATGCGTGTTCGAAACGGATAATCGACCAGGAACAGTGACATCTGCAGGATGCTGGGATCGTGTGGATGTTCGACGCGATACCGCTGGAGGGCCCCGAGGTAATCGGCATAGCCCCGCTCTTTGCGGCAGTCTTCGAAAATGCTCCAGAACCGCTGCTCCCGGTCGGGGCCAAAGGTGTGAACCAGATGCTGTTTCAGATCGCGTGTGACCTGGTCGTTGTCGAGCAGTGTGTTATCGACATCGAGCAGAAAAACCACAGGGGCAGTTGGAAGCATCGGTCACTCCGGGGATGTTCAATGAAGTTGATTAAGAAAACAGCGCAGCGCGGCGGTCGTATCGCCGGGACTTTCAAGCATCGGCATGTGGCCGACATTGTTGATGACACTGAGCGTTCCCCGAGGCAGAGTGCTCGCTGTCGTTTGCGCCCGGGCCAGCGGCACAATCTGGTCTTTCTCGCCCGCCAGAACCAGAGCGGGAACGTGAATGGAAGCGAGAAGCTCCGTGGAATCGGGACGTGCCGCCATGCCAAGTTGTGTGCCGATAATCCCCGTGGCTGAAGTCGACAGAATCATGGTCCGGACCTGGTCGACAATCGGTGAGGTGAGGGGCAGATCGGGCGAAAAAACCTTGGGGAGCATGGCGGTCGCCGCCACTTGGGGGCCTTCGGCCGCGACCTGGTCGGCCATGCGGCGGCGCCCCTGTCGGCCCTCTTCCGTGTCCGCCAGAGCATGTGAGGCCACGAGACCGAATCCCAGGATTCGTTCGGGGGCGATTCTCCAGGCGGCCAGCGCCACGTAGCCACCCAGACTGTGTCCCAGAATGGCCGCCTGCCGAATTCCGATGTCATCCAGCAACCCGAGCACATCGGCAGCCAGCAGCGACATTTCGTAAATTCCAGCCGGTGCCGGGCTGGAGCCATGGCCGCGCAGGTCGGGGGCGATGATCTGGAACGTATCCGACAAATCGGACTCTACCGCCCGCCAAATCGTGTGATTCAGGGGAAATCCATGCAGCAGCACGACCGGAAGTCCGTGGCCACTGGCGTGGTAGTTCAGCTTGACCGTTTCAGGCATGCAGGTACTCCTTGGGAGACAGAGGCGTTGACTACGAGGTTCATGATTCCGTCTCCTGGGCGGGATTATCCGGGACGAAAACCGGTTCGGTCAAGCGGGTCAGCCTGTGCGGGACTCCGTGGATGATGCTGTTTGGGCCTGCGGCAGTGGTCGTTCAGGCCCATCAGGCAGTCAAAATGAACCAAGCCTCGTTTGTGAATGAATCTCCGTTTTGTGGACAGATTGGCCCCGCTCGAAGACGGGAGTGGGTTCAGCATTTCTTCGCGGCCATTGCGTGCCTGCCTATCTTTCAGGTAAGTTTGCGCCGTCATGTCCGACATCGTTGGGGCTGGCAGAACGCGCCATGGAATCTAATCGCGCAATTCAGTTTCAATACCCGCTGTATTCCTATCTGGTTGAACCCGGGCCACGTCCAGCGGCTTTACGGGATTCGCTCACGGGGACGCTGTACGTCCCGTTGTGGACCGACCGGGATTTGTT
The DNA here is from genome assembly GCA_018242565.1 of Planctomycetota bacterium. Taxonomy (GTDB): domain Bacteria; phylum Planctomycetota; class Planctomycetia; order Planctomycetales; family Planctomycetaceae; genus JACQFH01. Next base: position 20,083 of record JAFEBR010001142.1, read on the forward strand.
CGACGCGTTTGTCGAGAACTTTGATTTTGGTGGACCAATCTGCGGATTGCAGATTGATGATCGTTACGAGTTGACAGATTTTCTGGGCCGTTTTGATCACCCCCTGATTACACAAGTTGCGATCGACCCCGATGCACGGGCCTGGATCCCTTTCGATTTGCGCGACATCGATCAGGTCGTCCGGCAGATTAATCGGACAAAGCCCCGCTGAGCGCCGAAGTTTCAACGGATCGAGTGTCTGTCGTATTGATTTTCCTGGGTTGGATGATGTGCAGGCTGGCGCCGAACAGGTGAGGCGGCAAGGCTGATGTGTGCCACTGGTCGTCCGGCGCATGTGAGCATGGGGAAAGTCTCATCGATCTCGTCTCCGGACTGCGATTGCGGGGCTCACGCCGAGACCCGGTGCTCGACCATCCGCTTGACCCGTTTTTCTTCAGGTGCTATGACCCGCCCCCTGTCCGGAATGGAATTCGCTCATATTCGTAAGGGGGAGTCGGATGCTGAGAGAAGGCACTCTGCAGCATGTCCGTCGGCATTGGGCCGTGTTTGGTGGATTGGTCATTGCCCTGGCGATCTGGTGCTCCGTCGATGTCGCGCGGCGGGCCGTCATTGATCCGACTCGGCCCTGGCTGCACATGACCGATTTCAGTGTCTACACGGAAGCCGGGGCCGCGTTCTTCGACGGTCGGGCACCCTATGACGTGCAGAATATCCGGGGTTGGAAATACGTTTATCCCCCGCTGTTTGCGCTGCTCGTATCGCCGTTGTCGCGGTTCAGTTCTCCGATCCAGGCCAGTGTCTGGTTTGGCATTTCGGCCTTGTTGTGTTTTGGAATCTATTTTGAGTGTCGCCGACTGCTGGCGGCGGTCGTCACTGATTCACCACGGGCACAGCGATTGGCGTTGTGGTGTGGTTTGGCCGCAGGTGTGACGGCGCTGTTTCCTGCACTCAATTGCCTGCAGCGCGGACAAGTTGGGGTTGCGCTGTTGTACCCGTTGCTGTGGGGAACACGTTTACTGATCTCCGGGCGGACTCCCATCCAGTGGTTTACGGGTGGCGTCATCCTGGCTTTGCCAGTGGTTATCAAGCTGACTCCGATACTACCGGTTGGCTGCCTGGTTTTGTGTGTCATGGCGGGTTTTCTGTTTTCCCGGAGTGGCCGCGTCGACCGAAGCGGGCCAGCGCGGGGAGAACGGCATTCACCGGAGGCGGCAGCAAGTTCGATTGCTGCGATTACTCGAACCGCCGCGGGACCGATGTCGCTGACGGCCGGCGTCCTGTTTGGCGGTTTCCTGTTTGCACTGCTGATCCCCAGTCTGTGTCTGGGATGGCAGGCCAACTGGTCGCACTTACAAACCTGGTATTACCGGGTGGCGACCAAAGTCAATCATGATCGAACGGATCGTTTTGCGGAAAACGGATGTACGCCTCGGAATCAAAGCCTGACTAATGCGATCCATCGTTTTGGAAACTGGGCAGCCTTTGTGACCGGGCGGGGTCCCGATGACCGGATTGTCGATACGGAAATTCCGGAAATCGGCAAAATGCCGATGGACCATTGGCTGGTGGCCCGGGGGTTGCAGGTAGCACGTGGTGCCGCGACGTTGTTGTTGCTGGCCGTAATGGTTGCACTGGGACGCTGTGGCGATCGTCTTTCGCTGGGATTTGCCCTGGGATTGGCGTGCGTCGCCACACTGGTGGTTTCGCCCGTGTCGCGGGGACACTATTTCTTGCTGTTTGTCCCGGCGGTCATGTTCGGAGGCCTGTGGATGTGGGAGCGGTGTTCGGCACGCGCCGCATCAGCCATCGTGGTCATTCCCCTGACCTTATGCGTGTTGCACTACCTGGCTCTGAATGTTCTCGGGCGAATCGGTGTCCTGGGAATCGGTACTGCGATCTGGTTTGCAGCCGTCTGCAGCTTGGTCTTGGCCCACGTGAAGTTCTCCAAGGCTGTGCAGCCGCAGGCAGAACCTGTCTGTCCTCCGTCACGAATCGCGGCCTGATCCGGCGTCGGCTTTGTATGGGGTACGAATCTCGGTTTTTCTGACGGGGCTTGTCGAAATCTGCGGCCGATGGCTCGCGTGAATATTCGTAAGTTCGTTGATATGATGCGTGCGGAATCCAGGCTGCTCCTGCGGTCTGGTGGATGAAGCACCGGCTCAGTAGCCGATTACCGTCATTCCCGCACGGAACATTCCGAACATGAAATTCAGTCTGATTGCGTCGGCTGCATTGTGGATTGCTGTCTCGTCTCTGGCCCAGGCCGCCGCGCCGCGGGCGTTTCCTGCCGGAACTGTACCGCAGGACAGCCGTTTGCAACCGCTGAAAGATCTCGACGGCTATTTCCCGTTTGTTGTCCCCAAATCGAAGGACGAATGGGCAGCGCGGTCGGAGTATGTCCGGCGTCAAATTCTCGTGGCCGAGGGCCTGTGGCCGATGCCGGCGAAGACCCCGTTGAATGCCGTGATTCACGGCAAGACCGAGCGTCCCGAATACTCGGTTGAGAAGGTTTATTTTGAGAGTGCTCCCGGTTTCTTTGTGACTGGAAATCTGTATCGGCCGAAGAACGCAACGGGGAAGGTGCCGGCCGTGTTATTCGCACATGGGCACTGGCAAAATGCGCGGCTGTCTGAAGAGACCGACGCGAATCTGCTGCGGGAACTTGCAACAGGCGAAGAGCGATTCGAGCGCGGTGGCCGCAGCCGATTTCAGTCGATGTGCGTGCAGTTGGCTCGCATGGGATGCGTCGTCTGGCAATGGGACATGCTCAGCGATTCTGATTCGCACCAGTTGTCACGGAATGTTGTGCATACTTTTGCCAAACAGCGTCCGGAAATGAATACGGTAGAAAACTGGGGATTGTACAGTCCCCAGGCCGAAGCCCATTTACAGAGCGTCATGGGGTTGCAGACCTTCAATGCCGTACGTTCGCTGGACTTCGTATTGAGTCTGCCGGAGGTTGATGCAGAGCGTATTGCGATCACCGGGGCCAGTGGTGGGGGCACGCAAACCATGTTGCTGTCTGCCATCGACCCGCGCGTCAAATTGTCGTTCCCCGCGGTGATGGTCAGTACGGCCATGCAGGGGGGATGTACCTGTGAAAACTGTTCGCTGCTCAGGGTCAACACCGGCAACATCGAATTTGCCGCCTTGTTTGCCCCCAAGCCTCAGGGAATGACGACCGCGAATGACTGGACCAAAGAGATGGCGACCAAGGGCTTCCCCGAGCTAAAACAATTGTATTCGCTGTTAGGGGCGCCTGATAACGTCATGCTGCATCGAGGCGAGCATTTTCCACACAACTACAATGCTGTCTCACGGTCAGCATTTTATACCTGGCTCAATCGCCATTTTAAGTTGGGGTTCAAGGAGCCAGTGATCGAGCGCGATTACGATCCATTGACTCGTGAGCAACTGACAGTCTGGGATGACAAGCATCCAGCGCCGAAACCGGAAGATCCCGAGTTCGAGCGTGCATTGCTGCGGTGGTTCACAGACGACGCGCAGAAGCAGATGCTGGCCAGTGCCCGCGAATTGAACAGCCTGAAGGCGCTGGTCGGCCCCGCGGTGGAGGTGCTGTGTGGACGAACTCTGGCGCAGGCCGGGGAATTGGATTGGGAACTCAAAGGCAAGGCAGACCGCGAATCGTATGTGGAGATGACCGGTGTCCTGCGAAATAAGACCTACCGCGAAGAATTGCCCGTCGTCTGGCTGTATCCAAAACAGTGGAACGGACGTGCGGTGGTCTGGCTCGATGGAGCGGGTAAGGCCGGTTTGTTCCAGGCCGACGGAAGTGTCAAACCCGCAGTGGGGAAACTGGTTCAATCCGGTGTGACTGTCGTGGGGGTTGACCTGTTGTTTCAGGGAGAATTTCTGGCCGACGGGCAACCCGTGACTCAAACGCGGAAAGTTGCGAATTCCCGTGAATTCGCGGGTTACACGCTGGGCTATAACCACTCACTGTTCGCACAACGCGCGCACGATGTGTTGTCGGTTGTCCGATTTCTCCAGACTGCTGATGTGGCAGGACATCCCAAGCCCTCGTCAATTGAAGTCGTTGGCCTGGGAGACGTCGGGCCGATCGCGGCTTTGGCACGGGCTGTTGCGGGAGAGGCGGTGCAGCGGGCGGCTATCGGAACCAACGGTTTCCGATTCGGTAAGCTGCTCGATTACCGCTCGCCTCAATTCCTGCCAGGTGGAGCGAAGTATTTAGACGTGCCGGGGTTACTGGCACTCGGTGCTCCCCGCAAGCTTTGGTTGGCTGGGGAAGGGAACGAACCTGCAACCGTGCACGCACTTTATCGTTCCGCAAACGCCGCTCAGAATCTGCAGGTCTACACCGGCGAAGTGGCTGGAGCGGAAGCGGCCGTTGTCGACTGGCTGCTGAAGCCTTAGTCGCCGATCGGAGTGATTGCGATCCGAACCCGAGGAAACTTCAGCGGCTGCTATTGCCCGGCGGAACGCGTTCCGTCGGGTGATCCGGCAATTCCGATCCCTGCCGGAAGGGGTCGCGCTGCAACCACGAAACCTTCAGCCTGACAGGCGGCTTGAAGAATCCGGAACGCGTGGAAGCTGTCCGGATACACCCAGAAGGTCAGGCTTGCGCCCTCGGGAGCAGTCCGCACAGCCAACGAGAACCGCGACCCGCGGCGCAAGGCCTCTTCGGGAGATTCATCGGGCAGATTCCGCTCGGGAATAATTTCCCACTGCGAGACGCCAATGCGGTAGGCTCCAAACCCATAGCGGTTGCGATCGAGTGCCGACAGCGACATGCGTTCGACTTGAAATCGCATGGAATATCCGTCCACTGGGCCGACCACGGCTTCGTGGTGGCCGCGTGAAGCGAGCCAGTCCTTTTGCCGTTCAAGCTGTGCTTTCATGCGTTCCGCGAGAGTATCGATTGGCACGGCCGAGACTCGTCCCCCCGACAGTCGGAAGTGAACCTCTTTGCCGACCACTTCCTGGCTCACGGGGACCAGGCGGTGCTTGATCTGCGTGGTGGGGGGGCGTGCGCTTTCGACTTCCTCAAATTCCGCCAGCAGTCCTTTCAGGACCCCTTGTCTTTCCCCGATGGCTTCTTCGAGTCGTGCCAGGCGGAGTTGCTTCTTTTTCAGCTTGTTGGTTTTGTCGTCGGCGGTTTTCTGTTCCGAGGCCAGGCTGTTGTTCGCCGCATCGGATTCGGCTTCGAGTTCCTGCAGACGGGCCGTGGCTTGACGGGATTTTTCAACAACGGCGGCCATTTTCTGCTGCAGGGCTCGCATTTCGGCCGTGAATTCAGCGGGAGGTTCGTCGGATTCGGGCGCGGGCAGGCTCGCCGGGGTCGCGGCGAGAGGCGTCGACATCTCTGTATCGGAACTAGTCGGCAGTGGTTCGGGGCCGCGCTGCACGCGAGCGGCGGCCGACACGATCAAGATGATCAGGATGCCGACGATGTTCGCCAGCACGTCCAGGAATGAATCTGAACCAAAATGGTCTTCATCGTGGTGTTTGCGGCTCATCGTTTGGCTCCGTTGGCCGCCTTGGTTTTGTTGTCTTTACGGTCCGTCACATACTCAACACTGGAACTCACGCCCCATTTCTGTTCGAGATTCAGGCGGAGACGTTCGTAGTTCGCATCGCCTTTCGGGTAGACGATGAATTGCACCACCGGAACCCAGTAGAAATTGGCTGGCGGTTCACCCCAACTGTCGGCGATGGCGTCGATGCTGGACGCGGCGAAATTCACCAGGTCGTCACTGCTGCTGTTTGCATCCAGCAACATCATGAATTTTTTGTTGTCGACCACAATGCGTTTGTCGTTCAGGTAGATCTTGATTCGTTTTTCAAAACCAATTCCCGCTTTACGTCCGACCTGACCCCATTTGCGGGGGCCACTGCCCCGCATGGGGGATCCTTGACCTTCGCCATTTTCAGAAATCCGGGGCCCGTCTTCGGAGTTTTCCCCGTCGGGGCGACGTCGGCTTTTCTTGCTGCCCAGTCGGACATTCAGGCCGGGCCCCCCCATCGGGCCTGCATTGCCTGCGGCTGACCCATCATCCGCCGAGCC
>JAFEBR010001143.1 GCA_018242565.1 Planctomycetota bacterium
CAGGTCCCTAAGTTATCGCACGACTGAGAGGGCTGCCAGCCGTGCGGTCTTACGGGAAATGCCGGGGTTGGTTGGCGGAGAAATTCCGTGAATTGACGATCTCGAAACGGGGCTGCGATAATCAGCGGTGAAGCACGCCCCGTGGGACGGCTTCGAGGTTCTGCACTCGAATTAGAGAAAGTGGTGGAATGAGCGCACGCGTTCCTGTAAGCGGAGTGTTGGCGGGGTTGGTCTGGTTGGCCGGGGCCTGTTCGGCCTGGGCCCAGGAGGCCGACGAACGGACGTACCTGCTGAATATCAGCAAGGGAGAAAAGTTCACGGAAATCGGGTCGGACGATAAGACCAACCCGGTCTTCGTCGATGCCAAGGACTTCACGAAAGGGCTGCAGGTCAAGTTCGATCCGGGGGATTCGGTCGGGCAGCGGAAGTGCAAAGTGGGCAACTGGACGACGTTCAAGTCGTTGCAGATCGCGGTGACGAATCCGTCGAGCCGGGTGGTGCGGCTGTATTTGAACGTGTTCCAGGCCGCCTCGCAGAACGCGGTGACCAAGGTCGTGATTTCGGTGGATGTTCCGGCGGGCGAGCAGGTGCTCGACATTCCCATCGAGAGCATCAAGAAAGAGAAGGGCGCCTCGCCTGCGCTGAACGATGTGCGGCGGTGGTACGTGGCGGACCGCGACAAGTCGGGGCCGACGCTCATCTTTCGCGATTTCTGGTTATCGAACAGCACGGCGGCCGCCACCAAGACCGACGCACCGGCGAATGCCGCGCCGGCCACGACACCAGCGGGGGCGGCAGGGGCCAAGGCCAGCCCGACACGGTCGAAAGGATCGGGGCTCGGAGGTCGCTATCGGATTCGAGGCAAAGTGGGGTCGCTGGAAGTCGATTTGACTCTCGAACCGCTGGATGACGAACCGGCGGCACCGACAGAAGGCGGGGGCGGCGCCGCGAGTGTTGACGCACCAGCGACGCCGACGGCACCGACGGGGCCGGTGTATGGCCGCAGTGATCCGGCCCGGCTGGAACGGATCAAGGGGGCCCAGATGCCGGCGGTCGAGGCGCCGATTTCGTTCGACACGCCCGAAGCCGACGCGATCTGCACGGCGCTCGAGGTCTTCCCTGCGGATAATCCGTGGAACATCGTGATCGAAGACTGGCCCGTGCATCCGAACTCACAGAACCTGGTGGCTTCGGCTGGCGCCGAAAAGCCGTTGCGGTGTAATCTCGACATGGGGTTCGTGTTTGTCCCGTCGAACCAGAAGACGGTGCCGGTGAAGGTGGTCGGTTATCCGGCCGAGTCGGATAAGGGGCCGTTTCCGCTGCCGAACGAAGTGCCGATCGAAGGCTGGCCGTTGGCGTATCCTGAGATGACGCTGGACGAGGTGCAGCGGAAGAAAGAGGACTCCGACCGGCACGCCCTGGTGATCGATCCGCATAAGAAAATGCTGTACGAGTTTTATCAACTCCGTCGGGCGGCCAGTGGCTGGGAAGCGACCAGTATCGCCACGTTTGATCTGAAGACGAACAAGCTGCGTCCGAAAGGCTGGACCTCGACCGACGCGGCGGGGTTGCCGGTTTTTGCCGGCGTCATTCGGCATGACGAATTGCAGCGGGGGATGGTTGAGCACGCGATGCGCTTCACGATCGTGAAATCACGCAAGTCGTACGTTTACCCGGCGACCCATCATGCGGGCCGCAGTAACGATGCCAACCTGCCGCGGATGGGGGAACGTTACCGCTTGAAGAAGGACTACGATATCTCGGGCTTCTCGCCCGAAGCGCAGGCGATTCTGAAGGGGCTGAAGAAATACGGCATGTTCGTCGCCGACAACGGCCAGGACTGGGCGATGTCGATGGCTCCCGACAAACGGATCGGCCCCATTGCGGGGGAGATCCGGAAAGTCAAAGGGGGCGATTTTGAAGTGGTCGAAGCCCCGGCCGGATATGTCACGCCACAGTGAGTGGCGTCTGTGGCCGGGGTGAGTCACATCAAATGACGAGTTCACCCAGCTTCGCGAAGATTTCCTGCAGGGGGATTTCGGTCCCGAGTAAGGGGAGCATGGGGAGCAGGGCGGACAGGATCAACACGGCAAACGCCTTGGAGTCGAAGGGGATCAACCGCATTTCGTTGATGTGGTTGAAGGGCGTGGCGATGTCGGCCAGTGACTGGATATCGGCGCTGCCCAGGAAGGCCTCGGGCGGATTCTCGGCGGCTTTCTCGTGTTCGACGGGGTGTGCACCTGTCGGTTCTGCGGGCTCGGCCATCCATTTCTCTTCGAAGGCGCGGTCGTAGCGCCAGACCATCGCGCCAAATTCGAGCAGGCCGGTGAAACGGCAGCGGGCCAGGCGGGACGAAAACGACAGCAGCGGGCTGTAGACCACCAGCAGGGCGATGACGAGGTAGGTCACGACGTGGTACTTCAGGCTGTCGAGCGATTCGCCTTTGTGCAGAATCTGCTGGGCGAAGGCGGCGGAAAAGAAGGTGGAAATCGCCAGGAGCACGGTGGCCCAGGCTGCCGCACCCCAGCCGAGGAACCCCAGGCCTCCCGCGCGATCGGGGTGGGTGGGGGTCAACTGCAGGTCAATGCGCGAGACGCGGAACAGGAACCGGGTCCAGGTCAGAAAGATCCAGAGCCAGCGGAAGATGAAGAAGTATAAGATCGGCAGGCTGATGCCGGCATGCCACCAGCCGGCGAGCGACAGTTCGCCAGTGGGGCGTTCCCAACTCGAGTCGCTGTCGCTCAGGCGGCCGAACACGCGAAGGGAGATGGCCAGCCCGAAGGCGAACGCGAAGAGCGCGGCGTCGGCCCAGTGAGTGTTGCGCAGGCGGATCGCCTCGGCCATCGCTTGATCGAACTGGCCCCGCTGCCCGGCGGGGACGAGTCCCATGCCGCGTAACTGGCGGGTCTGAATCACCAGGCTGACTGCCACCACGATTTCGGCCAATTCCAGCAGGGGAACGACTGCCAGGTAACGGGCATGAACTTCGGGGTCGTGGTGGAAGGGGACTTCCAGAGAGGCATTCGGGGTGCTGCCGGGCAGGTTCGACAGGATCAGCAGGGGGGCCCAGGTGACTCCCAGGAGCAGGGCGACTTTCAGCAGTCGACGACGCAGGGATTTGTCGAGCTGGAGGCGCTGGGTCCAGCGGTCAAACATGCCACCACGGACCAGGTTGAAGTCGGTCACCGGTTCGCTCGGGGGAGTGGTCATAGAGTCAGTCCTGGCCGAAGTGCTTTTTGTGTAATGGTTTACGCCTCGGGTGAGTGAGCGACCGAACCGGGGCGGGGGGACGGAATCGGGCTGAGTGTCACCTGCGGGGCCCGAGAAATCAAGGCTGATTCAGGGCGGAAAGGGGGGACGACCGGGGGAAATCGACTTAGCTTGCCGGTCGGGGACGTGTGGTGCAAGGTGTTTTCTGGCAAGGGTTTGTGTCGCTGTTGTGAAATCTGGCTGCCAAAGTTACGGATTTGGCAGGATTTGTCGAAGATTCCGGTTGTAGAGGTCGATACTTAAGGTCGTAGGCATCAAATGCATTGCAGACGGTCACTGCCAGCGGGCAAGCCGTATTCGTTTCATCAACAGTTTCTCGGTCCTTTTCGAGAATCTCTGCGAGACGCGTTATGAAAAACAAACTTCTGGCTTCGCGTACCTGGCTGGTGATTCTGGGCTGTGCGGCCCTCTGTTCGGCCGCCACGGGTTGTCAAACAACCATTGGCGGGCAAACGCTGCCGTCGCCCAATTACCTCCGCGATGACCTGCAGTTCTATCCTGCTGGACCTGAGTTCAAATTGAGCAAGCAGGTGCAGGCGATGGAAGAATACAAACTGCGGCAGCAGGGCATCGAAATGGATGAGTCGCGATAGCGACGATGGGAACAACGATGACCCGGCACGACCGACTGGCGTCCGAGTGCCGGTGTCATCCTTGGTATCTTCGTTCGCCCGATTCGGGAATCGCGCACTGATCGACAGGGGTTGGTGCGGAGACTGCGGGTTGGGCGACGGGGGGGACGAAACCCTCTGCGGCCGGTAAATTCCCTGGCACGATTCTGGCGTCGTGTCGTGTGAACTTGCCGACTGTCGGAGGGCTTTTATATTCTTTGACGCTGTACATCGCACGAGGGACCGGGTAAAATCTCGGGCTTCTCCCTGCGAGAAGATCTGGCCCCCACGTGGCACGGCAACCGAACGGGTTGTCGGCGTGACGTGGAACAGGCCGGTCAACGGCGTGACGCGGTCGTGCAGGGGCCTGTTGTTCGTGGCGGGAAGTGTATTTTCCCGCTGGCGAGACGCCTGACCGACTGTTGTGCCGCAAGTTCCCCGGTCCGAAATAAGGCATGGGGCAATGGTCCGCAATTGATTACTGAAAACGAGGATTTTTGTTCATGGCTCAAATGAAGCGTCCGTTCGGCAACAGCAAAGCGAAACCCGGCAAACCCGGAGCCAAAGGGCCCGGCAAGCGCAAGTCCACGAAGGTCAAGCGGAACCTGAAGTGCCGATTCTGCACCAAGGAAGGCTGCCCCCGCCCGGTTTACGTCGACTACAAAGACCTGCGGACGCTGAAAGTCATGATTACCCGTGACGGCCACCTGCTGGCTCGTCGCCGTACTGGCAACTGTGCCAAGTTCCAGCGCGCCGTCCGTCGGGCCGTGCTGCGGGCCCGCTTCATGGGCTTGCTGCCTTACGTCATGCGGGATGATTAGTGTCGCCTGCGACGACGCACACGACTGCGAAAGAGACCGCACTCCGCGTCTGGACTGCGGTCTCGTTCGCCTTAGCGTCGTTGTTGTTGACGTGGATTTTCTGGCAGCGTCTGTGGACGGGCGGCGGACTGGTCGGTAGCGACATCTACGCCTATTACCTGCCGCAGAAAGCGCAGTTCGCCAACTGTGTGCGGCAGGGAACGTTGCCTCTCTGGAATCACCTCGTGGGCCAGGGTTATCCGCAACTTGCGGAAAGCCAGACTGGGGTGTTTTATCCGCTGCACTGGGTGTTCTACCCGTGGCTGCCGTTAAATACGGCGTTTTCGGCCAGCATTCTGACCCACTATCTGCTGGCGTTTCTGTTCACGGCCCTGTTGGCCCGGCGAATGGGTTTGAGTCGCGTGGGGTCGGCGCTCGCGGCGCTGGTCTACACCTATGGCTGGTTTCCGCCGCGGATCTGCCTGGAGTGGTCGATCACTGGCGGAGCCTGGTTGCCGTTGGCGGTGTGGGCTGTGGAATCGCTGTTTCAAACCCGCTACTGGCGGTATGCGATTCTGTTGATCTGCGTGCTCGCGCTGCAGTTGCTGGCGGGGCATTTTGTGCTGGCGTTTGTGACGCAGCTTTTGATTCTGAGCTACTCGGTGCTGCGATTGTGGTTCGCGCCGCAGGGCTTGCCCGCTGAGTCTCAGGCGGCCAAACGCAGTTTGTTTGGTTGGTCGGGCGTGGCGATTCTGGTGGCCTTTCTGGTCGCGGCGGTGCAGTTGCTGCCCACCTGGGAACTCAAACACGAAAGCCAAAGGCGGTCGGTCTCTGCCGAGCACGACCCCGGTTTCGGGTACATTCCTCCGGCGTATTTGTCGCAGATCGTGGCTCCCTGGCTGTGGTATGGCGATGAGAAAGCGTTTGACCGGTCTCTGGTGCCAGGGGGATCGCGGTCGAATCGGGTCGAAGCGCACTTGTACTTCGGGATTGGTCCGTTGCTGCTGGCGGTGTGGGGGATCGGTTTCGCGGTCAGACGGCGTGAGCGGTTGTATCTGGCGTGGCTGCTACTGGGGGGATGGGCTCTCGTTTACACGACGGGCTGTTTTCTGCCGATCACCCGGCATTTACCTGGTTTCAGCTTTTTTGAGGGGCCGGGGCGGTTTGGAGTCGTGACAACCCTGGCCGTGGCGCTGCTGGCCGCAGTGGGCTACGACCGCTTGTATGCAGCGGTGCCGGGGGGGCAGCGGTGGTTTTTTACGAACATCGCGCCGTTTGCCCGGGGAATCGCCGGGGCGGGGCTGATGGGGTGCATGCGGTTCGTGCTGATCGCGGGGTTATTTTCCTGGACAACGTTCGACCTGTTCGAAGTCAGCCGGCAGGTGACGTATGCGTTTCCCGTGGCTGATCCGCCGACGAACTACCTGGAACAAAGCCCGCTGCGTGGGTATCTGGCGGAACATGCGCCGCATGCCCGACTGTTCAGCGCGGCGAAGAATCTGCCTTCATTACTGGGGTTGGCGACGGTTCCCGTGTATCTGGGGCTGGGACCGGCCCAGTACTACGAACCGGAGTTGATGCTGCCGCAACCCTGGCCGTTCACCACTCCGCCGACGGCCGAGCATCTGGAGTGGTTCGCCCGGAACGGGGTCACGCATTTCCTGGGGCTGGAACCAGTGCATGAGGAACAATGGCGGGCGAAACTTGTCTGGGAGGGGGCCGATCCGTTTCTGAACCTGGCCCTCGGCCGGCCGCTCAATGCGCGCGAGTACCTGTACGACCTGGCGCCCGGGCGCGGCCGGGTCACCGTTGAGGGCCGTGAAAAAGTGGATGCGAGTGTCCAGATTGTCGATTACCAGCCGAATCGGGTGGAGTTGCAGGTGGAGTCGGCGGCCGATGGGCGGGTGGTGCTGACCGATCTGGCGTATCCCGGTTGGCAATTGGACCTGGATGGAAAACCGGTTGCCAGCGAGACGGTCGACGGGATGTTTCGGGGGGCGAAATTCTCGGCGGGAAATCACGCCTTAATCTGGACCTACAGGCCATCTTCTTTATACTGGGGTTTCGGAGTCAGCGTCTCTGCCCTTTTCGTTGTTTTGGCCCTCGCCCATGTTCGGTTCCGGCACCCGCAGTTGATCCTGCGAGTGTTGCGTGCTCCGAAGCGTACCCCCCACAGGTAGTCTGTCCGAAATCGCATGTTAGCCGCGTATATCAATCAGACTGGCGATCCTTCGGTCATCCAGTACGGCGAATTGCCCAAGCCGACTCCCGGGTTCGGTGAAGTGCTGATCAAGGTGGGGGCGGTGGCGGTCAATCCGATCGACACCTACATTCGCAGCGGCGCGGTGCCGATGCCGTTGCGGTATCCGTACATCCTGGGCTGCGATGTGGCCGGGACGGTGGAAACGGTGGGGCTGAAAGTCCGGCGGTTGAAGCCGGGCGATCGAGTGTGGGCCAGTAACCAGGGTTTATTCGGCCGCCAGGGGACGTTCGCTCAATACGTTTGCGTGGATGAGAAGTGGTTGTATCCGACGCCCCCCACGGAAACCGACGCCCAGGCGGCGGCGGGCGCGCTGGTGGGGATCACCGCGTACCTAGGCCTGTTTCGTTTCGCTCATTTGAACGGACCCGAGCTGGTGTTCGTGAATGGCGGGGCGGGCGGAGTCGGGTCGGCGGTCATTCAACAGGCCAAGGCCGCGGGTGCCAGGGTCATCGCCACCGCCGGGACTCCGGAAAAGCGAATTTACTGCCAGAGCCTGGGGGCTGATGTGGTGCTCGACTACCGGTCGCTCACACTCGACGATGAGATTCGTCAGCATGCGGCGGACCATGGGGGAGTGAACATCTGGTTTGAAACGCAGCGCGAACCAACGCTCGAACGCACGATCAGCATGATGGCTCCGCGCGGGCGAATCATTCTGATGGCGGGGCGGCAGGCGCGACCCGATTTTCCGCTCGGGGCGTTTTACACGAACGACCTGTCGATCATCGGATTTGCCATGTTCAACGCGTCGCCCATCGAACAACGCGAGTGTGCGAAAGCGATCAACGACTTGTTCGTTCGCAATTTGTGGCATCCGGCGGTGGGCCCGACCTGGTCGTTGTCGCAGGCGGCGTATGCCCATCAGTTCCAGGAAGAGAACACGCTGCACAAGGCGGGCTTGCTCGCCGGCAAGATTGTGCTGATTCCCGACGCCTGATTCCCGATTCTCGGCGGCATCGCATGACCGCTTCGCCAGACTACGCGATTGACCTGTCGGCATACTGCGAGCGGATCGGCTACGCGGGGGGACATGACCCCTCTCTGGCCACGCTGCAGGCCTTGCATTTCGCGCATGCCACCCATGTGCCGTTTGAGAACATCGACGTGATTCTCAAGCGGCCGATCCGCCTGGATCTGCCCAGCCTGGAAGACAAGCTCGTCAAGCAGCGGCGGGGCGGGTATTGCTTCGAGCAGAACCTGTTGTTTGCCCATGTCTTGCAGCGGTTGGGGTTCGCGGTCGATCTGCTGCAGGCCCGGGTGCGATTCAATGCCCAGCGCGTGCTGCCCCGCACTCACCTGTGCCTGGCGGTGACGATCGAAGGGCAGCCCTGGCTGACCGACCTGGGGTTTGGCAGTCGCGGCTTGATGCAGCCGATGCCGGTGGTGGAAGGGGAACATCGGCAGCACGGTTGGAGCTATGCCCTGGCGCGCGAAGGGGCTCATTGGGTCTTGCGGGCTTTGGTCGGCGAAGTCTGGCATGATCTGTACGTGTTTGATCTGCAACCTCAATTGCCTGTGGATTTTGAGCCACCCAATCACTACGTCTCGACGCATCCCGAGTCGCGGTTTGTGCAGACCCTGACGGTGCAGCGGGTCTCGCCCGCCGAGCGACTGGTACTGCGGAATACCGAGTTGACGACGACGACCCCGACGGGGGAAACGAAACAGACGATCGACAGCCACGCCGAGTTGCTGGAGCTGTTGGCCAGCCGTTTTGACCTGCCGTTGCCAGGTGACGCGCGGTTGTGGCCGTGAAGGAGCGTTGCCGCAGGGTGAGCAAATTTTGAGCGAGCCGCCCGGGTTTATCCCGGCGGTTTCCGGGTGAATGGCTGTCGCGATCAGGCAGGGGATGTCGCGCGGCAGGTGTGGTGTTCGGTTTGTTGCCAGTGATGTCGCAGCCGGGGCGCTGACGGCTGGTTGTACCGGAAGCAGGATCGGGGGCGGAAACCGCCGGGGTGAACCCGGCGGCTCGCTGGGCGTTACCTGGGCTGGGCGAACAAGAACGCTGATTGACTGGTCTTGGCCGGGCTGCCTAAGATGTTGTGGGGGAATTCAACAGACCTGATGCATTCACTGTCAGCAACAATTCGACGCCGCGGGCGGAACTCATGGCGAGTGCCGTTGGGTGCGTGGTTGCGCGTGGTGATGGCTCTGTCACTCTGGCATGCCCCCGTTCCTTGGGTGCATTTCCATGATCTGGAGAGTCCGGAATTCGCCCGCCAGGAAACGTTGGCGATCCATGTCGCCGAGTATCACAGCCAGGAATTGCTGGCCGGCCTGACGACGCTCGACTGGCATGCCCACCTGGTGCTCCCCTGGTCGCACGATCCGCATGCTCCGCAACCGGGTCAGGGGGATGACGAGTCGCGCCCGGATGAAAACTGTGTGGAATGTGCGGGCTCTGTCGAAATCGCAGCGGGCACGACGGCGGAAAGCCGCTGGTGTTCCGGGCTGTCGGCGGGGCTGTGGGGCCCGGGCGGTGATGTGTCATCCGGGGCCGGGCTGGCCAGGCAGGGGAACGGACCAGAGTTAAGACCGTGTCAGTTTTTCACCACCTACGGTGGTGCCGCGGCACTGCGCAACCTGATCGCCGTGCGCGTCTGTTGATCCCCCGGTTCTCTGGCGGCCCCTCTGGCTGTCGCGGGTTGGATGTTCCCCATCGGTTGCCGTGTGTCTGTGTCTCCCTATTCGGGCGGCGCATTGTCTGGTGACTGGGCTGTGAGGCGGGGACGGCCGCGTATGACGGGGATGGGCCACCAAACCGATCTTCTCGGTGCTGGCTGTTCGACCTCCCTCTTTCTTGTGCTTGAGACGTGTTATGAATTCTCGCTCTTTCGGAATCGCCGGTTCGATCCTGGGCCTGGTCAGCGTGGCCGTGGCCGCGGTCGTGGCGTTGCCCCGTTTGTGGCCGGGCAAGCCGGACGCCGATCCACAGTCGCAGGCCGCGTCGAAGTCGGCGACGACGGTCGTCTTAACCGAGGCCAAGGCGGCGTCGCTGAAGATCCGTTGCGAGCCGGCGGTTGAGCGGGAAATCGAAGAATCACGCATTGTTCCGGGCAAACTCGAATATCGTCGCGTCCGGCGAGTGGAACTCAAAGCGCCGGTCGATGCCGTTGTGCAAGAGGTCAAAGTGAAGCCGGGGGCCGAGGTAGCCGCCGGCACTCCCCTGGCGATTCTGACCAGTCCCGGAGTGGGCCTGGCGCGAGCCGAGGTTGAGCGGAGCGAATCGGATCTGCGAATTGCCAACCGCACCCAGGAATGGAATGACGCGATCACCCGCAACCTGTCGGAATTGCAGACGTTTCTGCGCGAGAAACCGACCTTTGAAGAGGTCGAGCTGAAATTCAACAACAAGCTGCTGGGGGACCACCGCAAGAACGTGCTGCCGGCGTATTCCCGGTTTGTTTTGGCCACCAAGGTGTGGGAGACGCAGAAGAAGGCGGTGCGCGACGGGTCCACGACGGAACAATCGGCCCGCCGGGCGGAAACCGAACGGGACGTGGCGTGGGAGAGTTTTCTCGCCGAGAGCGAACAGGCCGAGTACGAAGCCTGGCAGGCGCGTGAAAAGGCGCTGCAGGCGCGGGTGCTGGCCCGTCGTAATGTCGATGTCAGCCGCAAAAAGCTCGAGACCCTGCTGGGCGAGTACTCGAAACCTGATGACGGCGGCGACGACGCAGCGCATGAAGGGACCGAACTGACCCGGTTCTTTCTGGCCGCACCATTCGCGGGCACGGTCGAGCAGCGGTTGACTTCGGATACGCAGCGTGTGGAAGCGGGGACGCTGCTGTTTGTGTTTGCCAACACCGACGTGCTGGAAGTCTCGGCGATGATCCGCGATCGTGACTGGCCGACGGTGGCGGCGTATCTGCGCGACGGGCTGGGCAAGCCCTTGAAAGTGTCGGTGCCGATTCTGGGGGATGACCGCGAATTCGAAGCCACGATCGATTATGTCGGTCGGTTTGTCGACGACGTCAATATGGCTGTGCCGCTGGTGGCGCTCGTCGATAATGCGCACCACGAACTGCTGCCCGGCATGTTCGCGCGGATCCGCATTCCCGCGGGGCAGGTCACGCGGGAACTGGTCATTCCACCTGCGGCTCTGCGGACGAATGACGGACAGGATTTCGTGTTTGTCGCCGACGAGCGCGAGGCGCGGACTTACCATCGCCTGGATGTCACCGTCGGCAAGCGGACGGGGGAATGGGTGACCATTGCCAGTGGGCTGGCGGCAGGCCAGAAGGTTGTGGTGGAAGGGGCCTTCGCTCTGAAGAACGAATTGCTACTGGAGCCCGATGAGGAATGACGCTCACCCGAGGGCGACTGTGACCGTGCGATCCGTGCGACATTGACTGAAACCTGCGACTGGCCTGAACCGATATGCTGACCTCACTGATTAAACTCTCGATCGAGAATCGATTTCTGGTTCTGGTGCTGACGTTTCTGATGGCGGCTGCGGGGGTGTACTCGGCCCTGCACCTGCCGATTGACGCCGTGCCCGACATGACGAACACGCAGGTCACCGTGATCACGACGGCGGGGGCGCTGTCTCCGCTGGAGGTCGAGCGGTACATCACGTATCCGGTGGAATGGACGATGGCCGGCCTGCCCCGGCTGGAGCAGCTCCGCAGCACGTCGCAATTCGGCCTGTCGCTGGTGACGATCGTGTTTCAGGATGGCACCGACATTTACTGGGCGCGGAACGTCGTCTCGCAACGGCTGGGGACGGCCAAGGATCAGATTCCGCCGGGGTATGGCGAACCCGAACTGGGGCCCATGGCGACCGCCCTGGGTGAGATTCTGCAATTTGAAGTCCGCGGTGCGGGGTACACCCCGATGCAGCTCAGGTCACTGCTGGACTGGGAAATCGGCCCGCAGTTACGCGGCAAAGGGGTGACAGAAATCAATGCACATGGCGGGTTCTTCAAGAGCTACGAAGTGCGCCCCGACCCCAACCGGATGGCGACGTTCAACCTCTCGCTGGAAGATATCTTCGAAGCGCTCGAACAGAACAATCTGACCGCTGGGGGCGGGTATGTCGATCATTTCGAAGAACGCCGATTCATCCGCGGGCAGGCGCTGCTGGCCGATGTCAGCGCGATCGAAGACGTCGTCGTGCACACGCATCCGGGCAGCGTGCCGTTGTTGATTCGCGATGTGGCCGACGTGACGGTGGCGCCGCTGCTGCGGCACGGGGCCGTGACCCGCGATGGCCGGGGAGAAGCCGTGACGGGCCTCGTGATGATGCTCTATGGCGAGAATTCTCGCGAGGTGGTCAAGGCGGTCAAAGAACGGCTGGAGAACATCAAAACATCGCTTCCCGAGGGGGTGACGATCGACTTGATTTACGATCGGGCTTCACTCGTCGAACGCACGTTGAACACCGTGCTGACCAATCTGACCGAAGGGGGTATTCTGGTCATCGTCGTGTTGCTATTCACGCTGGGAAGTTTTCGGGCCGGCCTGATCGTGGCGCTGGCCATTCCGCTGTCGATGCTGTTCGCCGCCAACCTGATGGCGCTGACGGGCATCACCGCCAGCCTGATGAGCCTGGGGGCCATCGATTTCGGCCTGATCGTCGACAGTTCGGTGATCATGATCGAGAACTGCATCCGCCGACTGGCCCATCCGCACAACGTGGCCTCGCACGATGAAATTGTGCTGGAAGCGGCCGTCGAAGTCCGTGCGCCCACGATGTTTGGCGAACTGATTATTTCGGTGGTATATCTCCCCGTGCTGATGCTGCAGGGGACCGAAGGGAAGCTGTTCCGGCCGATGGCCTGGACCGTGCTGTTCGCGCTGCTCGGGTCGCTGATTCTGTCGATGACGCTGATGCCCGTGCTGGCCACTCTGGGGTTGCGGGGGAAGGTCAGCGAGAAGGAAGTCTGGCTGATCCGGTTCATCAAGTGGATGTACGTGCCGCTGC
Organism: Planctomycetota bacterium; assembly: GCA_018242565.1. Taxonomy (GTDB): domain Bacteria; phylum Planctomycetota; class Planctomycetia; order Planctomycetales; family Planctomycetaceae; genus JACQFH01. The sequence goes on from JAFEBR010001143.1 coordinate 12,868, forward strand.
TGGAACGGGCGCTGCGGCATCGGGTCGTAACCATTGCAGCCGCGGCAATGGTCTTTTTGTGCAGCATTCTGTTCTGCATTCCGGGTTTGCCCACCTTCCTGGGGGGGGAATTCATGCCCAAGCTCGAGGAAGGGGATCTGCTGGTGGAGGCGGTCCGCCTGCCGACGGCGACCCTCGAAGGGGCGGAACAGCTCACGACCCAGATCGAGAAGTTGCTGCTGAAAAACTTTCCGGAAGTCCGGACGGTCTTTTGCAAAACGGGCCGTCCGGAAATCGCCTCGGACGTCATGGGGGTGCACCAGACCGATGTGTGGGTCATGCTCAAACCCGAACGCGACTGGCCGCAGAAAAAGAGCCGTGACCAGTTGAGCGAAGAAATCAAACAGGCCCTCGATGAAAATATCAGCGGCGCCATGTTCGGGATCTCGATGCCGATCAAGATGCGCGTCGATGAACTTGTCGCGGGGGTGAAGGCCGATGTCGCCGTGCTGGTCTATGGCGACGACCTGGAACTGCTGGCCCGCAAGGGCAAGGAAATCGAGCGGGTGCTGAGTGAAATCGAGGGGGCCAAGGATGTGAAAGCGAACATCCAGGGCAACCTGTCGACCTTGAGCGTGTACGTGAAGCCCGATCGGCTGGCGAAATACGGCATCAATGCCAAACAGGTGATGGACGCCGTGGCCACGTTCGGCGGGCGGCATTGCGGCCTGATTTTTGAAGGCCACGAGCGCTATCCCATTGTGGTCCGCATTCCCGCCGCCTGGCGGAAAGAGATCGACCTGCTGGGGCAGATCCCCGTTTCGAAGTCGGGCAATCAGCCGGTCATGCTGGGGGAGCTGGCCGACATTAAACTCGAAGAAACGCCGCCGGTGATTGACCATGAAGCGTCGCGCCGCCGGACGTTCATCTCGGCGAATGTCCGTGGCCGTGACGTGGTGAGTTTCGTCCGGGAGGCCCAGGCGGCTGTCCGGAAAAAGGTGGATCTCGCCGGGCATGTCGTACACTGGGGGGGCGAATTCGAACATTTCCAGTCGGCCAGTCTGCGTCTGGTCTGGATCACGCCGATTGTGCTGTTGGTCATCGTTCTGCTGCTCTACACGTCGGTCCGCTCGATGGAGCTGGCGGCGCTGATTTTTCTGTGCGTGCCCATGGCGGCTTCAGGGGGTGTGTATGCCCTGTTGCTGCGGGGGATGCCCTTCAGCATCTCGGCGGGGGTTGGTTTCATTGCCTTGTTTGGCGTGGCCGTGCTGAATGGACTGGTGTGGGTGAGTGGTGCCGAGCACTTGCGGGCCGAAGGCCGTCCGCTGGAAGAGGCGGCCGAGCAGACGGCGGTGACCCGGTTGCGGCCCATTCTGATGACGGCGACCGTGGCCAGTTTCGGGTTCTTGCCGATGGCGTTGTCCACGACCCCCGGGGCGGAGATTCAACAACCGCTGGCGACGGTGGTGATCGGCGGGATCATCACCTCCACGATGTTGACAACCCTCGTGTTACCCACGATCTATCCCTGGTTCTGCCCGCGGACCGCACCGCTGACGCAGGAAACGATTGCGTGAGGCCCGAGCATGTGTGCCTCTGAAAAGTAGGTGGAATTTTGGGGGCCAACGGATGGCTCAAGTGAACGCGGGAAAATCAGATGGCTGTTCAGAGCGGCGGATCAGCCAGCCTCAGATGTCAGGAGTCGCATCCACAGCGGTAGATTTCTCCGATGGTGCCAGCCCCGAAGGGGTGAGATTCGATAGCCCTGGGCGAGTGAAACGAAGCCCAGGGTCATCGAGCCCACAGACAACCCAGCCCCGATTCGGGCTGTTCGGCGCTGGCGGTGCGTCGTACCCAGGGCTGCGCCACTGGGCTTTCGAATCTCGCCCGCTTCGGGGCTTTTTTAGTGACAGCGTCTCAAGTATGCCGAGGCATTTTCTTTCGCGCGGCGGGTCGAGGCAACGGCAGTGCTGCTTTGTGGGTGGCGCGTCAGTGCCGTGCGGCCCCTCTCCCCCGACCCCTCTCCCGCAGGGGGGAGAGGGGAGTGGATGTTTTCGGGGGCGTGATCGGTTTGGCAACACTTTTCAGACGCACACACGCCCCGGCCGAAATTAAACGGCCCGAAAAACGCCGAAAAAACCACAAAAAACGGCGTGTGCCACCCGCATTTCGGGTGGCACACGCGACGGTCAGTCCTCGATATTCAGCTTGATCTC